>JAYEPK010000323.1:0-3029 GCA_034723935.1 Thermoplasmatota archaeon | reverse complement strand
AATACATTATAGAGTAGATATTATTTTTCTTGATACATTGATCTATTTTTGAATGAATTTTTAAATAAAAAATTTGGATGTTTGTAAGATATGCATCCAAGGAATTTTTTAATAAGTATGTTGATGATATGGATGGCGGGGAGCATTCATGAAGAAGAGAAGAGGTAAGCAGCCCGTAAAGCCCAATATCGAAGAAGCCATGAAGGAGCGCCTTGTGTATCTCAAAGGAGCACAGGGTTCTACCATGAACATACCCATCATCTACCGGCGAACGTTCGGTTGGGATTCCGATTCAATAGTGTTCAGACCGATCAACCGGAGGTCCTTCGTCGTTTACAGATCGGATCTTGACCAGGAGGAGATCGATCTGGAGAACTACAAGGTCCGTGAACTGGACGTATCGGACCTTCCCAGATATTCCGGGGAAAGGATGGATGGAGATGTTGAAAGCGTTTCCAAGATAGAAGAGCTGACAGAAGCACTCGTATCTCTCTCGCTAACGGACAGGTATGTCCACATAGATGTGAAGAGATTGGAAGATCATGATCTGGATGAGATGCTGAGGGGTGACCTGGAAAGGCTCTCCTCCGAGCTTGGTTATTCGTATTCCATTACCAGGAATGCATACCGCTGCACTTTCCTCTTCCCGAAACACTCCAATTCTCAGATGGTACTCAAAGCGAGCAATGTTCTGAAAGGGAGCCTGCAGGCTGTGAACTCACTGATTGATGAGATCATGGATCTGGACATCAAAAAGATGGGACGTAGACTTTCTGACCTTGAATATCTGATAGGGAGGGCAGAGGTCAATATGGACCAGATATACACGAATGCGCTGAATGTTCACTGGGATATGCCACAGACGGAACCCGTCGGATATTTTCTTCTCACACAGTCATGCGAGAGGGCCCATGACGAGTTGGAATATATCGTGGATGCGACCAAAGAAGCACTGGACCTTCTGGGGGGCTGCCATGATGATGCATCGAAGGTACTGTTCGAGGAACTTGTTTCGCTGTGGAGGACATCGGTGGGAAGGGCGGTCCTGAACCTCCAAAGAGGGCTGGAGGCACTGGAAATGGAGAAGGAGGCATCCATGGAAAGGTCCTACCTGATGATCCGGGAATACCGTGAGAGAAAGGAGAGCAGGACATCCAACCAGGACAAGGTCATAACACAGCTTACCCGGAAGATCGAGGGTCTTGCTCAAAGAGGAGCAAAGAAAGGCGGTCTGAAGTTCCTTACAAATGTGGGATGTCTCGCAACGATCGAGATGCTCTTCGGTATCAACCGCTCTGCATCGAGAATAGGCAGTATAACGAATGTGATCGTAACGAAGAACCTCTACCTGAAACAAACCAGCTGATCTACGGGACAATGTCTTTCATCAGATCGGTCAGCATCCCGTTGTTCTCGATCTCTGTTGGGCGCTCGTAGGATACCTTGATCTCTCCACTCTCGACGGTGTACACGACCGATGTGATCCTGGACCTGTAGTACTTTCTGACCTGTTTGTTGGAGAGGGGGACCATCTTCTCGACAGTTAGAAGTCCTGCGTTCTCCATCCTCTTCACTATCGAGTAACACCTGGCCACCGGGATGTTGTATTTCAGGCACAAGCCATGGGCAGAGAGAGCTTCCCTGTAAGTTGCGGACAGGATCTTGGTCACATCCCTGTCCATGAGCAGTTTGTAGTCGGGAGCGTCGATCATCTGAATCACTACTATTTGAAAAAAAGGTCTCTCATTCTTTATAAATCCAGATGTGATGATTATCAAGAAGGATAATGGTCAGAATCAGCTCGACATCAAGGGCAGAAAAATGGATGTGGCATCTACGGATTGGGGTGGTCCACTATCATGGGTCCCTTCCTGGTAGTGGTCGAGACATTGATATCTCCCTCTACCAGCCTGAGCGTAATGCTCTTTATCGCCGCCCTGTAGGTTTTGATCACCAGTCCTCCCGGAAGCGGAAGTTTTTCCATCACCCTCAGAAATCCGGCCTTTTCCATCTTGTCTATCAGGGAACAGCACACGGCCACAGGAATGTCGTATTTGAGGCAGATCTCCTGGATGGAAACGGGCCTGCCGAAGGTGGCCTTCAGGATCAAGGACGCATGTGGGTCAAGTAACAGAGATGATGCTGTCCTATCGTTCATTTTGCTCCCCTTTCAGTAACAATAGATTTAGGTCGACACTAGATAAATGTAGCACGGTCCATTATCAACGTGGATAACAACAGATCATTGTGATCCTCTCTTTCTTTTCCTTGAATCCGGGAGATCGATGCCCATGCTTCCGGGGTAGGAGTTCGGGTCTGTGGGGTCGGTTCCATTTCGATATTCCTGCCCCGAATCGAAACCGTCGAGGTCCAGGTCCTCCCTGGTGTCCACGAGCCCGTCCATGTTGGTGTCGATCCTGTCGGGATACAAATCTCCAATGCTTGTATTCAGGTCCTTCGGGAAAAAGATCTCGTCCTTCCTGTCCATGGAAGTTGTGAAAGGGGTCCAGTCACTTTCGTGGTCGATGTATGGATAGGTCTCGGGACAGTTCCAGAACGTCCCGTTGTAGAACATCTCCCATCCGGTAGGAAGCGTGTCGTTATCATCGTCGGACCAGAAGAACTCCCACCCGTCCGGGATCCCATCATGGTCCGAGTCATATCCTCCAAGCACCTTTTCCGCATCTATCCTCGGGGCAACGAATGTTGTGATCTCCATGATGCCGTCATCATCATTGTCGATACCTGTGATGTATTCATATAAATTGATCCAGGGGAAATAGTATGCCTCATTGCGATATCTTCCCGGCTCATCGGGGCTTGGGGTCCATATATTTATGCGCGCCCCATCATGGTCCGGGTCCAGATACCAGTCATCCGGGTTCAATGGATCCAGAGTCCATCTGTACTTTCTCAGCACTGGATCGAACACTAGCGCCCCTCTATTATCCGGTTTGAGTTCCCATCCATCATCCATTCCATCTCCATCCGTGTCCCATTTTAATGGATGGGTGCCCAACTGGTATTCC
>JAYEPK010000322.1:0-3037 GCA_034723935.1 Thermoplasmatota archaeon | reverse complement strand
GTGACCTTTGTAAGGGTAGAAAACTACTCAGAGTGGTACCTCCCATATTCCCACCAGAGAAAGAAGGAGGTAAAGGCAATGGTGAAAGAAGGAGAAGGACAGACAAAGCTGACAGAGGTGTCGACCAAGGAGATATCGCCAAGGGAGACCGAGGAATTCACCTTTCTGGACGGCAAGGACGAGACCCAGATAGTGGAGGAGATGAGGGGCACGATCATCACCGAATACGTTTACATAATATGCCGCAAACACAGGTCAGGTCAGGTATGCAGTTGCGGTATAAAGGACAAAATCGTCTCTCTCTCGTACGCAGGGGTCAAGAGGCTGATCCATCTGAGGGGTGACATCTCCATCCATCTCGAGCAGTTCGTCGAGTCGGACACTGGATACTATGCGATCTTCAAGGCCAATGACAACAAAAGGAACATCGAGGTATATGGCGGGGCACAGCAGTCCAAGAAATCCTCTGAGTATGGTGGTAAGTTAACGACTGACCCATTCGCGGTTGCCAAGTGCATATCCAAGGCACAGAGGAATGCCTGGAGGAACCTGATACCCGAGGCTGACATCACCTTCATGATCAAGGAGAAGCTGGAACAGGAGGGCGCGGTACTCGTCAGCTCGAGGCTCGCAGGCCAGAAACCAGGCACGATCGTTCCTAGTAAGAAGTCCAAGGAGTAGGCGATCTCAATGAAGAAGAAGGCGACAGGTACAAGAGAATGGGCGAAGACGACCTATAATATTCAAAAGGGATGTACAAACAATTGTCGTTACTGTGTAGACCCCAACACTTTAATATTGATGACCGATGGCACCGAACTCCCAATTTCACAAATTGAGAAGGGTGACCGTATTGTTGGTGTTAGAAAGAAGAACAGAAGACATCACTTTGTTGAATCTGTAGTGAAGGATATATGGACCACCAAGAAGAAGCGTTTTACTATATATTTGAAGAATGGGGTCGAGTTGAAATGCTCCTCGGATCACCGATGGTTAACGGAGAGGGGATGGAGAAAGACAGCTACACAGAGGGGAGATGGAAGATATAGGTCATTGTTGTCCAAATCCAATAGGATATCATCCTTTGGGCATGTGTACAAAACTCCGGAAGATACCTTTTATTATAAGCAGGGATATGTTTACGGGGCCATCGCAGGTGACGGAACTCACGGCGTTTATGTATATGGTCAGTCACACAATAGAGTAAAACGTTTCAAGCGTGGCAGAGGGCATAAGAAAGTAACGCCGTTTCGGCTATCTAATATCGACCGGGAAATTGGTGATACAACTCATAGTTTTTTAAAGGACGTTCTTGGAATATCGACAACAAAGGTCCCGTTCGATGGTGATATGTATTCGATACGAACCGGTAAAAAGGCTGACCATAGGAAGATATCTTTCTTTTTGACCCGGTTCAACCCATCTCCTAAGAATCATGTTACTCATCCTCTTAGAAAATATGAACGGGCAAGGGGGTTCTTGGCTGGCATCTTTGACGCCGAAGGAAGTTCTGGTAATAACACAATCAGGATATCAAATACGAATGAGAAGATACTGAAACACATAGAGGACGCCCTTGATATATTGAGGTTCGATCATGTTCGTGATAGGCCCAATAAGAAAACTGAATCTGTGCGTATAAAAGGTGGTAGGTCTGAATATATTAGGTTCTTTTCTGTCGTCCATCCTCGAATAAAAAGGAAATTCAAACTCATTGGGAAAATGTGTAAAAATAGCTCTAATGTAATTAGAGTGGGTCGTGCTTCGAAACAAAAACATCTCCTGTATGATATAGAAACCACCACTGGGAATTTCATTGCGGATGGATGTATTGCACACAATTGCTATGCCGCCGAAAGTGCCCTACGGTATGGTCGAATATCCGAAAGGGACCAGTGGCCCGAGACCAAGATCAACATGGATAAGGTTAAGAAGAAATGGAGGAAGAAGCAAGGTACAATCATGTTCCCCTCGACCCATGATATCACCCCCGAGAACCTCCCCGAATGTATTCAAACCATCGGGAATATTCTCGAGGGGGGCAATCATCTCCTCATAGTGTCCAAACCCCACTTCAGGTGCATTGCCGACATATGCCAATCCTTCAGGCAATACAAGGACCAGATACTGTTCAGGTTCACGATAGGGTCTATGGATTCTACGAACTGCCTAAGTTTCTGGGAGCCTGGTGCCCCTTCATTCGAGGAGCGATTGGGATCTCTCACCTACGCCTTCAATGCCGGGTACCGGACGTCCGTGTCCTCCGAGCCTTTCCTGGATGATAAGGTCATCGACCTGTTCTTCAAGGTCGAACCTTACGTTACAGATTCCGTCTGGATCGGGCCGATGAACAAGATGGAGCAGAGAGTGGACCGGACAGGATGGGATAAGGGCAGTATGCACTACTGGGACCTGGTCAAGGGCTCACAGACCAGGGCCGAGATAGAGATCATCTATGGTGCCCTCAAGGACGAACCCCATGTCCGTTGGAAGGACGCCATCAAGGACATGCTCGGTCTCGAGAAGCCCACGGAAGTGGGGATGGACATATGAAGGCCAAGAAAAAAAAGGGCAACGTCATCAAGACCGAGATTGTCCACATGACCTGTGGAGAAGGTCTTGGTGCTCTCGTCACCGAGATTGCCCGTGAGAAGGCATGGAACGATTGCAATTACCAATCAGGCATCGTCTTCATCACCGACGGTCTCATGGGCGTCAGTAACGACCAAGCCAGGGAAGTCCTTGATGGTAAGAAGAAGTTCGTGACCAATGTGAAGAAACAGACCCTTGAGATGGTCAAGGACGACTGGTCGCCACCGGACTTCAAAACCATGCGAAAGGAGTGCATCAAGGCCATCCAGTTCTGCACAGAACTTGAAATTGAGGGTGAGACACGCCCCAAGCGGCCTCTCGGTGGGTTCTGGCATAACCAACTGCCTGAAGGGGATAAGCACAGACTTACCACCTTTGCGATAGGTATCAAACAGATGTTGAACGAGAATATCTGGAAGGCCCATGCCGACGCCAAGATACTTGA
>JAYEPK010000321.1:0-3040 GCA_034723935.1 Thermoplasmatota archaeon | reverse complement strand
CAGGATCGGACCAGGGAACATGCCCACGAAAGGAAGGTCCGTATTGCCAGGGAGCTTGCCGATATGAGCCAGGAAGTTCTAAAGGAACAGAACTGGGCCCTTGACCTCGACCTTGATTTCGGGATGGGATGTTTCGTGGAGGACCTGATGCTCCATCCTTTCGATATTTCAGAGGGAAATTTTTCGATGGAAAAGGCCGGTGACCTGATGCTCAGGAAGACCGGTAGCTATCAACCGGTGGACTACCATCTTGGAAAGGTTCCGGAAAAGGAAGATGGAGGCTACAGGACGGCACTTCTTACCGGGGCAAATTCCGGGGGAAAGACCACCCTTCTCATGACCATTGCCCAGATCGTGATGATGGCGAACATGGGGCTCCCCGTCCCTGCGGAAAAGGCCAGCATCCCCAAGATAACCAGCCTCTACATCTACAGACCGAAGAGAATGCTGGATGCAGGCGGACTCGAAGGTTTCCTCAAGGAACTGCTCCCCCTCTCCCAATACGTAGACGGATCCTCCATGGTCCTTGCGGACGAGCTGGAGGCCATGACCGAGCTGGAGGCCGCATCCAGGATCATCGGAGTTTTCTTAAAAGAGCTCGAGAAGAAGGGGGCTTTCTCTGTGATCGTGACCCACATGGCGGATGAGATACTTCGCTTCGCAAACTGCCGTGTGGACGGCATTGAAGCGAAAGGACTTGATGAAAAGCATAACCTGATCGTTGACAGAACCCCAAGGATCGGACATCACGCAAGGTCAACCCCGGAGCTGATAATCCGAAGACTGGAAGCCAAGGCATCCGGAAAGGAAAAAGAGGTCTTTTCCAGGGTCCTGAAGAGCTTTGAATGATCACTCCATCTCCAATTCAGGTAGTCTGCCCTTCTTGCTTCTTGATATTATCATGGAGGCAATGGCCAGAACGAATATGAGGACAACAGCTGCAAGGATGAACGGGAGAATTTCCGTGCCTTCATCTCTTCTTTCGTCCGGAACCTCCTCCTCTTTCCATCCCGGTGGAGAGAATTCCAGACGGGATATTTTCTGGTCCATGATGTGCATTGTGACGTTTCTTGAAGCATGGTCCGGAAACAGATAATGCACGGCAACCACCTCTATCGTCAGGTTCCTTCTCTCCACATCGATGCTCACAGACGACGTTCCGGGATCGAACGATATGTTCACCGAAAATGACCCCGAGCTGTCCATATAGTATATCCTGAACCACAATTCCGATGCCAATGCTGGAACATGCCAGGTCATATTGAGAGAAATATGGCCCCTGTCAATGTCCGACCAGTTGATGATAGATATCTGTTCCACAGGGCCCCTTTTCCCATCGATGACGTTGAACTTGAGTGTCCTCGATTCAAGGACACCCAGATCATACAGGTCAATCCTCCACCACAATCTCTGCTCGCCAGTGATAAGGTCCGTGGGAAAGCTGACCCTCAGATAGGTCAGGTTATCCCTCACCTCCCGGAGTGGTGCAAGGTCGGACCTGATACCATTGTAGATCAGATAGATACCGTCACCAGAGGTGATGTTCGTCAGATATGTCTCCATGATCACCCGCTCTCCCGTGATCACAAAACCCTGTTCGAATGAACTCCAGCTGTGGTCATCAACACGCCCGGTAATGTTTTCCTGTATCCTACCCCTTGTGTAGTTGATCGTCAGATCAGGACCGGGGCCGTAACCATCGGGGTCGATATTGCCCCATCGGTCACCAAGAGAGAATTCCAGATCGTAGGTGTAGAACCCGGGATACACAAGGTTGAGTGACGTCACAAAGGTTCGGTTGCCATCTGATCCCAGTTCGATCGGGTCAAGGACCGGGGAGCCGTCCCGAGAGATCTCAAGGAAACATCCCATACCCGGTTCCATTTGAGTTGATCTGACCTGGACATCGAAGGTGCCCATCATGGTCAACCTCTCACCCTGCGGTATGCGGAATCCCTCGATCCAGACACTCTCTATCTCCGGTGGTGTGAGGTCCACTATCCTCACGGAAAGGTCCCAGCCGGGAAGAGCTCCTGTGCTCAGCATGTTCCCTTCCCCGTCCCTAAGCCTTCCCTCAAGATAGAAGGTCCCCGTCTGCATACCGGATGTGTTCCATTCGAACTTGTATCCCCCCGAGGAACGGATCAGGTTGTGAAACTCCTCAAGGATCGTCGGCTCCCCATCGACCCTTGTCAAGAGCTGAATGGATGCTGACAGGTTCTCATCCGGCTCCAATGGTTGGAGCATCAGATGGAGCAGGGATCCTGCCGGGATCGGTTCGACACTGTCCTCGATCATTGTGAGGGAGAATTCAGGGGGGGTCGTGTCCTTTACAGTGAGATCTATCCTTTCAATGATCTCATTGTCGAATCCGTCACTCACCCGGATGATCATATTGAAAGTACCCTTACCTGTCCTTTCCGTGTCGATAACGCCCCAAAGAAGGTCTGTTCCCGGAGCCCACTTAAGGGTCGAAGATATACCGCTGCATGTCATGTTGCCCTTCAGTGAAGGTTCATCATGGGCACCTCCCTTGACATATACTTCCACAGAGATGGTAGATCCGAGTTCGAAGCTCCCGTCCTCGTTCCTGTCACCCAGGAGCTGGACCGTGTAGATGAAAGGTGGTGTTGTATCGACGATGTCTACGGTCCTGTCATACCCTTCCGGATCGGAACCGTTATCATCTATGTTCCCCAGATGATCGACAAGATTCGCTTCCAGTCCGTACCGCTCCCCTGGCTGGAGGCGGGATGTGTTCCAGATCACCTCGTAGAAGGAGCCGTTCTCTGCGAGGTCCATACTTTGATCGGGGGTTGTGGAGCCTACTTTTGAGACATCCACCCGGCCAGTGAGATCTGCTTCGTTGTACTTCTCCCGAACCCTTATCATGGCCTGGGACCCCCATTCCAGGGTATCCGTTGAAATTCCACTCTGGAGAATGTCCACGCTTTCCACTACCGGGGGTATCGTCTCGGTAAGGATGTAGTCCATGTCCAGGTATGTTCCGATCGGAACCACTGTGATCGAGCTGTTCTCG
>JAYEPK010000320.1:0-12756 GCA_034723935.1 Thermoplasmatota archaeon | reverse complement strand
ATTCTCATAAAGAAGGAAGAGCCTTAGCTGGAGGAGCTTCGTCTCATGGGAGCTGGAATAGACCCTTCTTCCGTATGGAAATCCACAATGCACCTCTGCCAATAGAGGAGCATTGTAAAATATATTATGGGGGAGCTCCCCGAATGGAAGGGCTCCCCTCACGGGACAGATACAGAACCACTACATGTTTTATCTAATAACAACCATATCGGGGTACATGAACAAGAAGGTTCTGATCGGCATTCCCGTAGCTGTAATTGTAGTGATCCTGATCGGAGCCGTTGTCATCAATGCCGGTTCCTTACTGGACAGTGAAAATGAGATCGTTATCATCGAGTTCGATACAGCAAAAGCGGGTCAGCACGTAAAAGAGCTTGTTCAATGGGGCCCCCGGATGACGGCTTCCGAAGCCGAGCAGAACGGAGCCGAATACATCGCTGCCCAGTTCGAGGACGCGGGACTCGAGGAAGTTCATATAGAAACGTTCCAGGTTCCGATGTTCGATGTAAAAAGGGCCCAGGTCTCGCTTGTCGAATACTATCCGTTCAAGAATATTCCAAGACCTCTTGGACAGACGATCAGGTTCGAACACCTCACCGAGTTCGTTATGCAGGGATATTCCGGCTCCTACAACTGGGGTAGTTTCAGGGGTGACCTTGACGTCGTGAACATCGGTGACGGCACCGACGAGGGATCATATTCCAGAGCAAAAGGAAGGGTCTGTTTTGTCGAACAGACCGGAGACACCCCTCCAAATGCAGAGCTCTACTTCACAGCATATGAAGCCGGAGTGGAAGCGATCATACTTCAGAATACGTGGAGAGGTGAGAACCTTGGATATCTGCCGATGTTCAAGACGAACCAGAACCCGGTAGGGTATCAAAATTATCCAGACATTCCGTTCTTCATGGTTTCCAAGGACATGGGAAATGAGATCCTCGATCGGACCTCGGGCAGCTACAAGCTGAGAATGAACATTCAGGTCGAGATAGGAAACATGGATTGCAACGTCGTGGTCGGAGACATCGTGGGAAGTAAAAACCCTGACGAATACGTCCTCTTCACGGCACATCACGATACCTGTTACAACACGATCGGAGCGATCGACAACACGGTCGGTCCGGCATCACTTATAGAGATGGCACGTGGTCTCTCGGTTCACAACCCGAAGAGGACCATCAGGTTCGTCACTTTCAGCGGAGAAGAAGAAGGACTCTACGGGTCCAAGGAATACCATGCGGCACACAAGGGCGAGTTCGACGGAAAGCTGAAGATCGTCATGAACTTCGACATGGCACATACCGATCTGGAAGCCATGACCGTCGGCATGGTCACAAATGACAACGGCACCCTGAAACAGATAGAGAATATCGGAAACGAGCTTCTGGATCGGGAACCGGAACTATCAAAGTACACGATCAATTACAGCTTTGACACCCTTCAGATCCCTTACTCGGACTACTGGCCGTTCACCAATGACGGTCACAAGGCCGTTGCCGCATGGGGCTCCGGATGCGAGGAGTACCATACATATCTGGACAACCTGGACAATCTCAATCCGGAATCCATGCAGATAGAAGGTAGGATACTCGGCAGCTACGCCTTGATGGCAGCGTCATAGATAACCATCAAGCCGGCCGCGTAACGCTCATCCCGAACCGTTCAGGAACATACCGTGACCATCGGATGTATGTCTCCTTTGATATCTCATTCTTGAAAAGAAAAAAGTCCCGGATCCGTTCGAAGCTGTCCCTCTTCCCCGATTTTCCATCCACCATCGCCTATATATATCAACTATCCGGATGATGGTTCAAGATGGTGAAAATTTCTGATCTCAGGGAAAAGAAGATTCTGATCACCGGCGGGTCCAGTGGAATTGGCAAGGCCACGGCCGAGATGATGTCATCCAAGGGTGCCAGCGTGATCATTACTGCAAGGGATGAATCCAAGTTGAAAAGGACACTGAAGGATGTCAAGGGAGTGGTTTCATCTTACAGTGTGGATATATCAAATTGGGAAGAGGTCCAATACCTTGCAAACCGAATAATGGAGGAGCATGGAAAGCTCGACATTGTGATAAACTCTGCTGGGATAGTGCACCCGGGAACGCTGGACAGCCTTACCATTGATCAGATCGAATCCATATTGAACATCGATCTCCTTGGGACCATTAATGTCTGCAAGGCGTTCCAGGAGGGTCTGATCTCTCCGGGTTACATCATAAATATCTCGTCGGTGGCCGGCTTCATGGGCATCTACGGTTACACGGTGTACAGTGCGGCCAAGTTCGGGGTCTGGGGTTTCTCACAGGCGCTCAGAATGGAGCTGGAACCAAAAGGCATCGGAGTTGGCGTTGTCTTCCCACCGGATACAAAAACACCAGGACTCGATCTCGAGAACAGGACCAAACCGAAGGAATTGAAGGAACTGTCCGGCACTATCAAACCGATATCACCCGAGAAGGTGGCATCATCGATAGTTCGTGGTATCAAAAAAGGAGATTTCATGATCTTCCCCGATGGAGCTTCAAGATCGACCTATCATGCAAACCGTCTGGTCGGACCGGCGGTAAGAAGCTGGATGGATACGAAGGTGAGCTCTTCAAGGAAGGAATGAAATTGACAGGACGCGGGAAAAGGGCCATATATATCTCCATAGGTGCAACCGTCATAATCTTGCTCCTGCTGATTCCCATTATCATGAACATTTCACCATCCATCGATCTTGGAGAGCTTGACATCGAAATAAGGAACGACAGGTGCAACATCTCCGCAAAGCTTCTCTTTTCTCCCGATATCGAGACAGAAAATGAAGAGCTGGACCTTGCTCTGGAAAACGCAACACTTCCGATCAATTTCAAAAAGGATAGAGCCGCCATCACCCTTGATGAGAATCAGTTCAGGGAGATCATGGACAGAGAGAAAATAAGGATAGTCGGAGGATTGGACGCGAAACCTTTGCCTTTCTGGAGAACTTTCAAGAAAGTGGACCAGAATGTGGACCTCTCGTTCATATCCGAGTTGGTAGATTCAATAGAGATCTCAAACATGGAACTGATACCATCACCGCCAAGGAACATGTTGTTGAACTTCGATCTCACAGCAGACATCGAGCATGATGTTACCATCAGCATCATTGATACCAGGGCAAAGATCACAGCGAGCACTTCCGAGCACGAGGTCGTGATCAAAGAACTCCTGATCAGCACGGACAGTGTGGGATATGGATCGGTCGAGGTGAGGAGTTCCACACTCCTTGCCCTCTTGCAAGGTGAGATAGAAATAGATGCATGGGGAATAACGGTCCGGTTCGATCTGCCCATGGATATCTAATGGATGTATAGGCCGCCGTTAACATCCAGGTCGGCTCCGGTGATGTAAGAGGCTTCATCGGAAAGCATGAAGACTATCGGCCGGGCGATCTCCCCGGGAGATCCGACCCTGCCAACGGGAACCTCCAGTTCCCTGGAACTCCTTTTCTCATCCGTATCTCCAGCAATTATGTCCGTGTCCACATAACCGGGGGAGATGGTATTGACCCGGATCCCGGGAGCAAGGTCACTTGCCAGCGATCTGGCAAGACCAAGGAGACCCGCCTTGGAAGCAGCATAATCGGAGCCGTGAGCTGAACCGCGGTGTGCAAGCTGGGAAGAGACCATGACGATGGATCCATCCATGATGAACGGAAGAGCAGCCTTGACAGCGGTGTATGCTCCGCCAAGGTTGACGGAGAGTGTACGATCCCAATCGTCCCTTGACAGATCACGGAAAGATGATCTCTTGTATAAGCCAGCATTCACAACGAGTCCTCCGATGGAAGGGGAGCCAGGTTTCAACGAGAACTCCTCTGCAACCTGTTTCATTGCTTCCATGTCGGATGTGTCGGCCCGATAGGAAAATGCTCTCCCCCCAAACGACCGCACCAGAACCTTCGCCTCTTTCTCACTTTCAACATAGGTGAAGCCAACAACAGCCCCTGCATTCACGCATTCCTTGACGACCGCCGCACCAATACCGCGTGTTCCACCAGTCACGAGTACCTTCTTTCCTTCAAGAACTCCAAGCATCATTATCACTCCTCGTAGGGATTCTGCTTACCACAACTTGGGCATTCATCGAACCAGAGTGGGTAGACCTCAGAGCATTCAGGGCATTCAACTGCCTCGTCGGGTTCCAGTTCACCCTGGATCTCCCAGTTATCCTCGGCCTCTTCCATTTCAACTCTGTGGCGTCCCCTCGAGACAGTAAAAAGTATCATACCAAGAACAAGGAGGAGAACCAATACTATGATAGCGGTATAGACCACCCAGGAGGGAGAAACACCTTTTTCATCCGGGTCCCGATCGTCGTGCTTCGGCTCGGTACCATTTAAATACTCTTCAAGATTTGTGAACCCATCACCATCCGGGTCCTGGTCCGCATCGGAAGGATCCATGGGATCAAGGCCCTTCTCTTTTTCCCACTGGTCCGGCATTCCGTCCCCGTCATCATCCAGATCCTCATGATCATATACACCATCCAGATCTGTATCCTTTGGAAAGGAATTTGGTGACAGAGGGTCGGTTCCCGCCTCTATCTCGAAAGAGTCATCGAACCCATCATCGTCATCGTCACTGTCCGAATTATCTCCTGTACCATCCCCATCAGTGTCAATCCACTCAAGGGGATCGTTCGGGAAATCATCGAGGAGGTTCTTCACACCGTCCCCATCCGAATCGAATTCGGGATCGAGATCTGCCGTAACGGCGATGGTGGAGTTCAATGGAACACCCGAAAGGGAGAATGAAAATGTCCTGGTGCTGCTGTCGTAGAACCCACTTCCAAGAACAGACCATTCATCTCCATCCATATAGGAGACCTTCAAAGAAAGGATCGTGATGTCGTTCCTTATATCAAGGGGCCAGATCATTATTCCAGCCCTTTCAGGGGAGATATCACCATGGTCTATGAAGAACGAGCAGTTCAGGGACACCTTACCCTCCGGCATGGGCGGGTTAGCCTGGACCGGAACCAGTTCCGGATCATCACCCTCACCGGTCCCCCACACAGTACCGGATACGGTCTTATTGTATCCACTTACGGGATACGACCTTAGAACAAGTGGTACAAGAAGCTCTCCCTTTATCACATTGACCTCGAAATCTCCCTGGACAGCTCGAAATGATATGTTGTACAAACCGGGGTAGAGTTCAAGTTTCCGTCTGAAACCTACTCCCATCGTGGGGTCCGGGGCAGGGACGGTGTCGGTAATAAGATCATAGGATGTCCCATCAATAATAACCACGATGGTATCCGGCATATCTCCATCGATATCACCGTATGTTATATTGAACCAGTAATCACCGATACCTTCAGCCTCCACAAGGGGATCCAGCAGCCGAGGTTCATCATCGACCGGGAAAACCGTAACGTTCCGCTCTATCATGGTCAACAGGTCCCTCTCATCCTTCAGGGTCAATTGAATACTTCCCTGTCCGAAAGCATCGGGTGCGGGAACCACTGTCAATACATACCCGTCAAGAGTGAAGGAGAATACATCGTGATCCTCCGTTCTCCCGGTGAGGAATAGATGCTCACCTGCATCCGGATCATAAAGATACGGACCAAGATCTATCACAAAACGCTCATCTTCCTGGACTGCGAAGGTGGGAAAAGGTTCCAGGAAACTGGGATGAAAAAAGACAGGTTGAAAATAGACGAATATCTCCCTGACCACGGAACTGTTCCCGTCGGAGATCGTTACATTTACTGAAAATTCCAGAGGAGTTCCATCCCCATAGAGGAATACCAGGGTCTCGTTCTCCATATCATAGGTGACATTCTTCGGATCGTCCGTGATCACGCTGATCTCCTCGAGCGGAGTATCCTCATCATATATCTCGAGGGTATATCTTGCAGGCTCACCTTCCCTGGGATAGAGAAAACCCATCTGGAATGTTACCTCCGGAGGGTCGTTCACGACGTAGACCTTCACGGGGATCAAATATGTTCTGAGATCATACCCGTCATCGAGAGTGATCGTCACATTCTCACGGAGATAGGTTTCATTGGTGTAGAGGAACTCGAGTCTCTCCAGGGTCCGGTTGTAGGTAACACGAGGGGATGATGACCGGACTTCAACCACACCTGCCCCATTCCTGTTTATCACATTGCAATAGTGGTAGGCCAATGAATCCTCGAAAATATTCATCCTTTCGGGGATCGAGGACAGCTCCGGAGGCCAGGTGAACCTGAACGTCTCGAAGGTCATGACGGTCCCGTTGAACATGTAAGAGCTGTTGGAAAAATGGGTCTCGCCACTGTCAGTGATGGAGATATTGTAATGACCTGACTTTGACCCCCTTCCATCCTTGATGAATGGACGACCTTCAAGGATAATGGAAGGAACCTCACCGGTGGAATTGGTGATATGACTGAGAACCAACACATCATCCCATCTTCTTATCTCTATCTTGACCTGGTCCACCGGAGACCCAAGATGATCTGTAACGATCCCTCCAAGATAATGATTGGTCCTGACCATCGATGAATTGTCCAGGATCGAGATGTTACCGTAGCTCAGGGAGGAATTGTACAACGATATCATCGAGCTTGTGTTCAGGATGATGGGAGAATTATCCATGATAAATGAAGAATTCCTTACCGCAACATTATCTGCAGAATCCATCTCGATGCTGTGGTTGGCTCCAGTGATCACCACTCCCTCGAACCTTCCAAGCGACCCATTCCGGAAAGTTACCCCATTCCAGAAACCCCTTGTGTTCGAAGATCCCTCCAGGGTCACACTTGGACCATCTCCTCCGAGGATCAGCCCTCCCCTCACGATCAATCCTGCGTCCTGGCCGAAGATCAACTCGCAACCTGGTAAAAATGTGACCCTCGCGCTTTCATTTATCAAAATAGTATCGTTGATCAGGATGGGAGAATCGTCCGATCCGTATGACACATCTGAAACGATGTCCTCCTCAAGATAGATCAGGAATAGACTGGCACCATCGATAGAGCCTACAGGGAACAACGCTCGATCCGAGAAGTGGGCCGAAGGCACCAGCATCAATATGGAAAATAGGATACTCACTGAAACTATGGGCCATCTCAGATGCATCACCTTACGGTAGCATATTCATAGCATACCATTTTAATCGTTCGGTCGCCTTGAAATTTCTCTTCTGGACATTGAATGACAGGGTAACCGAAAAGTTTAAAAAATGGGAAAAACGAGGGACAGATAAAATATATAAACAACAGGGGCATAATTCGATCACGGCAGTGCACGATACACACAGCTGGAACGGCGATACCACAATCTCGGAAATTGAACCATGAGGAGGTCAGTACATGAACCAGAAAATGCTCTTTTCCATAATATCCGTAGCTTTCTTCTTCGGATCCATGATCATTATCGGCCCATCCGGCGATGGTCAGATCGTTAACACCTTCAACGGGATCGCAGGCCCTGATGAGGATCTGGTCAAACTTGTGGGATCCGGCTCCAGCCTTTACGACTCTCATATGTATATCGACCTTGAAAAGAACGTGCCCATATCAACAGCATCGATGAAGATCTCAACAGTTGATTCCAGGACCGGCCCATGGATCACCGATCCCTATGTTGATGTGGGAGCGGACAATAACCCGGAATGGAAGTTCGAGGGAACCGGATATGGAGATTTCGGACGGAATACTGTATTCTCGGATGATGTTTCAATGAAAACAATAACATACTCCGGACTGCAGACCAAAACGATGGGAGACATGCTACTTCCGGCAGATTCCACGATCCATCAGACCGACATGACCGTCCGTGGACGGTTCGAGCCGACGATCAAGACCACCATGGAAGTTCTCGGAACAGGGGGCACAATACCATACACACCAACGGTCTTGAAGATCGGTGATCTCACCGGTAATCATATGAACGACACCATCATTTCGACCGGACGACCAGGGTCACTGTACATTTACGAGAACAAGGGAGGTAATTACGAAACCTCCCCGCTTGGTATCACCTCGACCTATGATTTTGCGATCTATGATGTGGATGATGATGGGGACAATGATATTGTCTATGCAACCACATCAGGGATATTCTGGAGGTCGAACACAGGGTCCGGATCATTTTCCGGTCAAAACACCCTGACAACCTCTTTCACTCCATATCTGCTGGGTACAGCCGACATGGATGGAGACGGATCGGATGAACTGATCGCAGCTAAGAGGAGCTTCAGCTGGAGCTCTTCCTCTTCGACAATTGTCATGTTCAAGAGAAGCAGTGGATCGTCCCATGATCAATGGCCTCTTTTCGACACGGGATCCGGTTCAGGATCATCCAATATTGAATTCCTTGATTTCGGGGATTGGGACAATGATGATTACATTGATGTTTTTGCTTCATTCTCGGACAAGAAGGTGTACACCTTCGAGAACCCCGGAAACAGTTCATATTACAACGATACATCCAACATATCATCTAAGTCAAAATGGTCATCCGACAATGTTCTGACGGAAACTTACAGCATCTACGGATTCGATGTAGGTGATATTGACAGGGATGGGAAGGCAGATGTGGTCACTGCACCTTATACATACTACAATTCCAACATATACTTCTGGAAGAACATGGGTGCCTCCAGTTGGAAAAAATACACTCTTCTATCAGGTTACAACTACTATCCGCAAACTTCCATGCTTGCCGATATAAATGGTGATGGATATCTGGATGTCTTCTATTCCGTCGGAAACTCATACTGGAACAACAGGATAGGATGGCTGGATTCCAGAAAATCCCCGACAAGCAACTACTGGACCAACAATATCCTGATGAGCGGTCATACCAATCAGGGATCCGGAGGATTCGTCGGTGATCTAAATGATGACGGTTACGAAGATGTGGGCCTTTTTATCAGAACCAACAAACAGGCCCTTTGCTGGTACAACAATGCACCGCATGATGGGTCCAATGTCTCCCCGGGTTTCATTGAGGATGGGGGTCTAGTCGGGCTGTCCGATCTGGAAAAATATGATGTGGACGGGGACGGTGATGTCGATTTTCTGATCACAGCATATACCAGCGGAACGGTAGGGTGGTACGAGAACGATGGAACGCCTTTTACAGGAACATGGGATTTCCACAGGATCAACGGTGTGGTAGTCGGTGGTGCAAAGGAAGTTGCTCCAGGCGATATCGATGGTGACGGAGACGTGGATGTTGCGGTCTCCTCTTACGATACACATTCAATAATGTGGTTCGAGAACCCGGGAAACGCCACAAGGATATGGGACTACCACAGAGTGGGGACCATAAACTATGCCAATGGAGTGGGAGTTATTGACATGGACAGGGACGGTGATCTGGAGATCGTCGCCAGCCCTGGATATTACTACAGGGACGGGATAAGGGGTTTCTATAATACGGGAGATCCCACCTCAACATGGAAAAGCTTTCAGATAGCAAACAGCCTTTCCTACTGCGGGGCCATCAATATCACCGATATGAACTACGATGGTTATGATGACATCATAGTACCGGTCAACGGATGGTCCGGTTCTGCCAATATCTACAGGAATCCGATGCCAAGCAGTCCATTAAATACACTGTGGAGTGCAACCAGCGCCATCGGAGGACTTAGCTACCCTCAGGAGGCAGTTCCCATCGACATCAACGACGACGGAGCACTCGATCTGGTCTGTGCGTCGAACTACGGTCCCATTAAATGGGGAAGATCCCCCTCCAATCCAAACGTTACGGGAGGATGGGCAGCTTTCGAAATTGCATCATCAGGAGCTGTCGCCTATGGGTGGGGAGTGGAAGTGGGAGATGTAGATGACGACGGTTTTGCAGATGTGTTCGTAACGAATAACTACCGTTACACATGGACTGGAGCGAACGATAGAGGGTTGTACTGGTTCGAAGAAGGAGATGACCCTACGGAAAAATGGCAGAAAAGGAACCTCGATACAACGACCAAGAGTACCTATGGTGTTGCTGTGGCCGATCTCGATCAGGATGGGAGCCTTGAGATCTTCACGAACTCCAGGTACGAACACAAGTTCAAGGTATCCAGACCCACGCTGAACTACCCTTCGAACGTCCGGATCGATATCGGAGGCGATGGTGTAATGGATTGGACATATCCTGGTGTGCTCAGAGGTACGGTCCATATCGATCTCACTTCTCAGTTGCGGTATGTGATGAACACTCTGCCTTCAAGTGTCTCCACATCCTATGATCACTACGGGAACAAGATGGCCACGATCCCCATAGCTCTCTCAACGAACACAAAGGGTAGATTGACCGGATGGGGTCTCGAAGCGAGATACAACGTGACATTCGACATCGATAACGGCGGCTCTCTCAAGAGGTCGATCGACAGGATAATTCCCGATTATCAGGATTCAAAGGATCCTAAATTGAGGGTATATGTGGTGTTCAGCGGGAAAACTCAAGGGACTGCCAGGATATCGAACCTTGGCGTGGAGTACAATGCACCTCCAAAACTTAAAAAAGCATTGCCGTTGGAGCTTGAGGTCGATGAGGATTCCTCGAGGGACAATGTTATCGATCTTTCCAATTATTTTACCGATGATTACGATCCACCTCACATGCTGAGATACAGGGTTCTCATGGTCGGCCAATATGCGGATAAATTGGACGTTTACATCGGACGAGGTGCCAATATATCCATCGATTCGACGATAACGAAGGACTTCAACAGAGAAGCATTTGTAAGGTTCATGATCGAGGATAACGGTGGTCCAGGGGGCGTACCATCCAGAAAGATCATTACCAACAAGATCAAGATAGATGTTATACCAAAGGACGATCCACCAGTTCTGGGAAATGGTTCACTTCCGCAGAAACTTGTAGGATATGAGGGGGCAGAGGTAATGGCGTTGGATCTCCATGGACGTTATCTTTTCTCTGATCCTGATGACCCACATGGGCTTTCCATAAGGTACTGGCCGGTCCTTGATCCTGATGGATCTTACCCACAGGAGCTCGAGGGAAACGTCAATGTGCGTATCGCAGGGACCATGGTATATGTAGAAAGTGTTGGAGATTGGAACGGGCTCAATATCCCACTCAGAATATACGGTTACGACAGCCAGCAACCGAACTTGAACGGCGACCCGTACCAGACAACCAGTATTGACATAATGGATATCAACGATCCCCCTAAATGGCAAACAATACCTGATTTCGAGATCGATGAAGACACATATCTGGATGGGATTGTTGACCTCTCACCATATTCGCACGATATCGACACTCCCCCGCTTGATCTGAAATACATGATCATAGGTCACACGAACGCGACCCACTGCAGGGTGAAACTGGATCCAAAGGATAAAAGCAAGGTCAACTTCTATCCGGATACTGAAAACTGGAATGGCATGGTTATTATAGATGCCCAGGTCTCGGATGGAGAATATACGGATGTCACCTCGTTCAACATCACTGTAAGACCTATCAATGATCTCCCATCGATAACGATCAAGGATCCCATTGAAGGTCGTGCGATAGAACCCGGTGAGTTCTCCATTGTGGGAGAGGCAAAGGATGTTGAAGGTATCGAGAAGGTAGAGGTATTCTTCGAGAACACATGGTACGATGTTGTAGGAAAGAACAGATGGGGGGTAACCCTCCAGGCACCTGACCTTGGCGGACTAGTGGAGGACATACCCATTATGGCCAAGGTAACGGATACCGATGGCCAGATTGCCAATGGATTTGTTAACATCACAATATTGCCAGTATATATCCCACCCGAGCTGGACAACGATGATGATGGTGTCCCAAATTCAGCTGACGCATTCCCCAACGATGCCTCGGAATGGAAGGATTCCGACGGCGATGGATTGGGCGACAACTCAGACCCCTTCCCCCATAACAAGGAATGGCAGAGCGACATGGACAAGGACGGGATAGCAGACCCTGCGGATGATTTTCTCTATGATCCCGAGAACGATCTGCCTACACCACCGATCATTATCAATAATCATAAAAAATACGATCTTGCTTTACCAGTTATACTGATCATCCTGTCCGTTCTATTGATGATAATGGCCATTATATCGTTCATCGGGTTCCTGAACAAGAAAAGGGCTTCAAATGACCCCCGGTTGATAGTTGAATATCACAATAAAATGGAAAAGAGAAGGGAGATGTTCCGAAGATTGTCAGGCAGGGATAAGATCGAAAGTCTTCTCTCGAAGGCGCAGATGAATAATAGGAATGGAAAAGGAGCGATCCCACAAAATTCCTATCCTCTACCGATGCCCTCGAGAGCTGGAGAGGCTCATAACCCCCCCCATCAAGCAATGAATGCCTCAAGACAGCTTCCGCCCCGCACAATAGGTCCAACAGGACCTGTTAGCCAGCGTATGTCTGGGCAACCATTCCGAAGATAGAGGACACCTACCCCCAAGTTACGGAAACTATAAATACTTTGAAAAGCGAAAACCTAAAAAATATTTATAAGGTTAATACAGTTTCACATGATCACCCGCACTACTTACTACCTGTAATTTGCGGGCTGATCCGGGTGTTTCAAATGAATGACAAAGTAGCTTTCCTGATGGTGGCAATAATGGTATCTGCAGGATCGTTCGTTCTCTTTAATTACGGAGCAGAGGGTGAAAAAACGGAGATCCTCTACAATAATGCAGGTGCCTCCGTACAAGGTGGGCCGATCGACCTGACCGAAGGCGGAGGTATGGATACCAGCTATTACTTCCGGGTCGGAAAAGATGTCCC
>JAYEPK010000319.1:0-3056 GCA_034723935.1 Thermoplasmatota archaeon | reverse complement strand
CTGGAATGGGATGGACAGGATGAATGGGGAATATCCCATTACGATCTGACCTTCGATGATAAACACTTCGAGATGGGATCCGACACCACCAGGGAAATACAGGTGACCGAGGGTGAGCACAGGTTGATCATCGATTGCTATGATCTGGCCGGGAACGTAAGATCGATATCATGGGATATCATCGTGGACATGACCCCTCCCGAGGTATCCTTCAAGAACCGCTCCTCCGGCCATATTAACCGCTGGAGGAATATCATTGAATGGTCCATTTTCGAGGAGGTCGGTCTGAGGTTCGTGAACCTGACCATCGACGGGACAGAATACAAGATATCAACCGAAGCGGAATATTACCCTATCGATTTCGGTGAGGGAGAGCACAGGATCATCATAGAGGTAACGGACATTGTAGGGTTCATCTCGAGTGATCAGATGATGTTCTATCTGGACATGACCGAGCCGGAGATAGAGGGCAATGGGTTCGACCTGGACCGCGATACTGTCACCATTTTCTGGGAGATAGAGGAAACGGCCGAGAACCTTTCATGGGAGATATTCCTTGATACGAGCATGGTGAACATCCAGGTCGATGTCATAGACGGAAGCTTCAAGATCGCCGAGCTCGCTCCTGGCAACCATACGATACGGATGAGGGTTGAGGATCTGGCTGGCAACTCAAAGATGATCTCATGGAATTTCATGGTGGAAGAAGAAGAGAATATCGATACAACCATTGAAAGCGGTGGAGGTTGGA
The DNA here is from genome assembly GCA_034723935.1 of Thermoplasmatota archaeon. Taxonomy (GTDB): domain Archaea; phylum Thermoplasmatota; class Penumbrarchaeia; order Penumbrarchaeales; family Penumbrarchaeaceae; genus JAYEPK01. The sequence goes on along the minus strand of JAYEPK010000319.1, from coordinate 2,305 downwards.
TCTGGATCCTTCTTATTGTCATCCTTGTTATCACTGCAGGCCTCGGCCTTCTTCTCTGGGTCAGAAGCAGGAAGAAGGAGAGACCGAAGAAAATATCCGAAGCCTCCAGGAAACCGGACAGGATAACGATCAATCATATTCCTGCTCCCCATTCCAGGCCTCTCGGGGCCCCAGCCGTTCAGCCAGAACACCATTCAATTCACAGACCTGCTCCCCGTGAAGGACAGGCGATCCATCAGAGAAACGATGAAGCTTACATCAGACCGGAAGTAAAGAAGAGACCGCAGAAGAAGATCGTGGTGAATGCTCCAGAACCGAAAACTGCAGTAAAGCAACAGGTCCGCCTTGTTGTAAAGAAGAAACTGGAGAAACCGGCATTCACACCTCCGCACCTAAAGGAAGACAAGGAAAATGTGGAAGAATGGGGCCAGATCGAGGACTGGGAGGGGGAGGAGGTCGAGGACTGGGCGGAGATGGAGGAGATCTGATGGAGCTCACCCCGGAGCAGATCTCGAAATGGTCAAGGTATGGCATGGAACCATACAACTGGATCATTGAAGGGAAGCTCATGGCCTCGGTGTATCCTATGGATATCGATTACATAGAGCATCTGAAGGAAAATGAAGGGATCGGGATCGTCATCAATCTTGCGGAGAGCCCCTGGCCAGGTGAATGGACCTCCAGGTCGGGTATAGTTCATATGCACTTCCCCATAGTTGATATGTCAATACCGAAGGAAAAGGATGTTCTGCGGATGATCAACGTGATAGATCGTGCCGATGGTCCCGTCATGGTGCACTGTGCCGCAGGGATCGGAAGGACAGGAACGATCATTGCACTCTATCTTGTTGAAAAGGGCATGGAGCCCTCAAAGGCCATCTCACAGGTAAGACAGAAAAGAGATGGCTCCATACAGACAAGAGCACAGGAACAGATGGTCAATGATTGGGGCCGAAGGAAGTGAATAAATGGGTATGGACGTAATAGTACTGGCCGGAGGATTTGCAAAGAGAATGTGGCCTCTTACCAGAGATAGACCCAAGCACCTTCTCGAGATCGCGGGAAGGCCGATGCTGAGCTATACGCTCGATACGCTCGTTGAAATGAACGATGTCGGCACTATCTACATCTCCACGAACGAAGCATTCCAGGGACAGTTCGCCGAGTTCGCTACCGGGTATCCAGAAGAGAAGGTGAAGTTGATCATCGAACCTTCACCGACCGAAGACAGGAAGCTCGGTTCCATCGGAGGACTCGGATATCTCATCGAAAAAGAGAGACTGTGCAGCGATACGATCATCATCGGTGGGGACAATCTCTTCGAGTTCCATCCATCCGAAGCCGTGGATGTCTTCAATGATGTCAACAGGGACATTGTTGCGGTATACGATGTCGGGAGCAAGGATGCGGCAAAGCTCTACGGCATAGTTGATGCCGGTGAAGATGGCATCATCACAGGATTCCTCGAGAAGCCGCAGGATCCTCCCTCAACAATGGCCGCAACGGCTTTTTACATCTTCAAGGCCGATACCATAAAACTCGTTCTCGGGTATCTTGAAGACGGCGGTAAACCGGATGCTCTCGGTTTCTTCATCAGCTATCTGGTCGAGAATAGGCCGGTATATGCCTGGAAGTTCAAGGGCAGATGGTTCGATATCGGTTCCCTTGAGGTATATTACAGGGCTGATGAATATTTCAGAGATCGACCCGATAAGCGAAATGGTCATGATCGATGAAAGTTAGAGATAAGATATCTTCCTATTGAGCGCGTATTGATCGGGGTGATCGGTCAATATTCGTATAACGGGGGGTTTTCGCGATAACTCCATTATGCGAAGGTTTCTTTCGGATAACCTTCTCATAATAGGAGTTAGGCGAAATTTCAGAGGAGGCCATATTAAATGAAAAGAAGAGAGCTTAAATATCGAATAAACTGGCAAGATGCATGGAAGAAAATGAGGAGCGAGAGAATTAGAAAGCTTGGGATAACGTATGATAAGGATTTTTTAATAAAATCCGCTGAAGATTTTTCAAATCGTTATAAGTGGAATGATTACGAATCTGGAAGAGAAGTAGTGAATATATTAGAATATATTCTAAATAAAGACTTCGAAGTTCTTGAGATCGGCCCCGGTCCCGGAACTTTAACAATTCCCCTTTCTAAAAAAGTCAGAAAGATCACTTGTGTGGAGGCTTCAAAGATAAATTTAGAGATATTAAAGAAAAATTTGAAGGAAAACGGGATTAAAAATTACGAACTGATAAATGACTATTGGGAATTAGCTAAAATTGGAGATAGGTTTGA
>JAYEPK010000318.1:0-12767 GCA_034723935.1 Thermoplasmatota archaeon | reverse complement strand
CGACCATTCGGTCATAAGGAACAGTATGTCGACATCTACAAGCAGTTTGTCCAGATCATCTTCATATCCGATATCAGGCATTATCATCTTGAAATTTTCAACTGCTTTGGGATCGTGGGCAGTTACCTCTGCTCCTTTCTTGATAAGCTCCTTGATGAGCGGAAGGGACCTGGTCTCCCTGATATCATCGGTGTCCGGCTTAAATGCAAGTCCGAGCACTCCAACCTTCAGTCCATCCAATCCACCGATCATCTTTTCCGCAGTATCCACCAGATGAACAGGCTGTATCCTGTTGTTCTTCATAACCCCGTCAAGTACCGGGGTCAAAAGACCCCTCGCCGATGCAATGTGCATCAGGGCAGAGACATCCTTTGGAAAACATGAACCCCCAAAGCCCACCCCCGCTCTGAGGAACTGCGGCGATATTCTGAGGTCCATCCCCACCCCCTCCATTATCTCATAGACATCAACACCCACATCTTCACATATCCTGGATATCTCATTGGCAAAAGATATCTTGGTTGCAAGCAGTGAATTTGATGTGTATTTTATCATCTCGGCAGCCGTCGGTGAAGTTCTGAGTATCTTCGACCCGAGTGGTTCGAACAATCTCTTCAGGACATCGAAGGTACGATCATCTTCACATCCGATCACAACCCTGTCGGGATTGAGTGAATCGTGCATTGCAGATCCTTCCCTCAGGAATTCGGGACACATTGCTACACCGAACTCCTTTCCCGATACCTTTCCGGAAGCATTCTCGAGCACTTCCTTTATCATGCCGGAAGTTGTCCCGGGAACGACGGTCGATTTCATGATAACAACGTGAAAGTCCTCCTTCTTTGCCAGTGCCTCACCGATATCCCGGGATGCCTGACGGATATAGGAGTCTTCCATCGACCCGTCCTTCTTTGATGGTGTGCCGACCGAAATGAAGGTTGCCTCGGTATCCAATACAGGATCAAGGATATCCAGGGATGTGCAGATCCTTCCGTTTGAAATGTTCTTTGCAAGAAGATCGCTTATTCCCGGTTCGTAAAAGGGTGCATTGCCCCTTTCTATCGTCTTCAGCTTCTCCGGGACTACATCGACCAGAACTACATCGTTCCCGAGCTCTGCAAGAGCAACTCCGGTCGTGAGGCCAACGTACCCGGTGCCAATTATTGATACCTTCATCTATGAACCACCAGGCCGTAATTAGCGAAATCATATTTTAATTGAGGGCTCGATCATTCAGTAAATGACCATCGATGCATACCCCACAGCAAGGTCCGACGGATCTATGTCGTAGCTTGTTGTATAATCAAGGACCTTGATCCTTTCCGCACCAAGCTGTTTCGAGGCTTCGATCACAGCAGCGATCGGGCCGAGACCACACGCGGTCGTCCCCAGCTCTTCCTTCTTCCTTAAGGCAGAATCTAGGTCGAATTCCTCGAGGCTCTCTATCACAGGAAGGTCCCGAGACCTTGCAAACTCTCCCGGGGTCATTCCCGGTGGAACCGGATATCCATAGGCATATCCGCAGTGGGTGAAATCCGAGGATGCGACCAGACCGATCCTTTTCTTGCCGGATCGTAAGACCTTTGCCATCAATGAACCGATATCTCTTGCGGTAACGAGAGATTGGTCCATCATGGAGATGCAGATCTGCTTTATAGATCCATCAAAATACTGGACAAAAGGCATCTGGACCTCTATGGAATGCTCCTGTACGTGGCAGGCTCTGTCGATCGGAACATCGATAACATCCATCAGATCCCGATCCAGCTCCATGGTCCCAAGAGGTGTTTCCCAGTCCTCATCCGACATACCTATCCTCTTTCCCATACCCGTATGGTTCGGCCCCAGGAAGATGATGGTGTCCGGAAAACCTCCGTCGGCCATCGCCATGAAAGATTGTGCCGCAGTAGGTCCGGAAAAGGTGTACCCCGCATGGGGCGAGATAACTCCAATGGGAACGGTTCCCTCGGAAGGCCTATTCCTGCCCGGTCCGTCCTTGAAGCACCTGTCCAGCTCCCTCCTGAGGGAGCCCGATCTGGAAGGATAGAATCTTCCAGACGCTACAGCTCGTCTCATACGATCCTGTATGATGTACAGGAGTAATAAACCTTTTACAGGGTCGCTTCGAAATCTTTGACATCTACCTTGAACTCATCGTTCTTCTCGATGTCACCGCGGAACTTGAGGATCTCTCTTGTAAGCAACCAGTAAACAATTGCAAGGGATCTTCGACCCTTGTTGTTACCGGGAATAACGAGGTCCATGTACTTGGTCTCGTTATTGGCATCGCAAAGACCGATCACCGGTATCCTGGAGCTTATTGCCTCCCTGAGTGCCTGTGAATCAGCTGCTGGATCAGTTACTATGAGCAGCTTTGGTTCCGTGTAGAGGTCCAGTGAAGGATTTGTAAGGGTTCCGGGGACGAACCTACCCGGAAAAGCTGAACATCCGATCGTGTCGGAGAACATCCTTACAGGTTTCTGTCCGTACTGCCTGGCCGATACCACAAGTACCTCATCCGGTTTGAACTTGGATATCATGCAGGCTGCAAGCTTGATCTTCTCATCCGTCTTCTTTATATCAAGCACGTATAGCCCATCGGACCTTACCTTGAATATGTAGTCCTTCATGTCGGCGCTCTTTTGCTGGGTTCCGATGTGTACACCGGAAGTGAGGTAAACGTCCTCTTCTATCAACAGATCCTGGGCGTTCTGGTTGTCGCTCATAGGTTCAACTCCTTGGTCTCTTTACGGCCAGCGGGATAATTCCCTCATCCATCTCTTTCTGGGCGATCCGGAGCGGATCAACTGTATCTGACTTCACCAAAGGAGGTGCTCCGAGGCTCAACTGCAGTGTCCTTGCACCGAGGATCCTGGCCTTCTCGAATCGGGTCATCATTTGAAATTCCCCATAGCCCGGCCTTTTGGAATAAGGTCGGTTTCGAAAGGTGTAAACGGGATTCCCATATAAACCTTATGGGTTGGACAGGGGCTCGTTCATGGACCCTTGACGGTATCCTGCAGGATCTATAACCAGTTTCAGCTCCTTTTCAACCATTCTAATCTGATCCCAGAGTCCAAACGCCCTTTCGGGATCGTCCACCTCGAGAACGCCAAGGAGATATCCGCCCTTGGATGAATACAACCTGAGCCTAACGTCCCTGAATCCAAGTCCCCTAACATTTCTCTCCACTTCCTCTATAACAGCCAGTTTCTTTCTCGTTATCCTCTCACCGTAAGGGATCCTTGTTGCAAGGCATGTCGTCGAAGCTCTATCATATGAGGAGAGTCCCTTTTCCCTGAGGATCTTCCTTGTTGCTTCCTTGTCGATCCCCGCCTCCATGAGCGGGTGCCAAACACCTATCTCATCAGAAGCTCTGAGACCGGGTCGATGGTCTTCTCTGTCCTCTGTCAGGGAACCGTCTGCCAGATCGCCTAAACCCTCCCTGACCGCCCGGTCCATCAGATCGCTCATCAGTTTCCTCTTGCAGATACCACAGCGATCCACGGGATTCGAGACGATGCTTTCCATGTCCATGACCTCTATTTGAACTGCAAGGAACCTTATACCGATCTCCCGGGCCGTACACCTTGCCATCTCTATCTCATCCCTTGTAATGGTACCGTTCACCGCCATAAGTGCAAGGGATGCGTCACCGAGAGCCTCGAAGGCTGCAAGTGCAACAAGACTGCTGTCAACTCCACCGGAAAATGCAACGGCCAATCCACCCTTTTCCCTGATCAGCTCGAGCAGATCATCGTAACGATCCATGTTTTCCACACACCCGGACAGAATATAAGACTTCTCACTTTATTGTTACCACGTAGTGTTTTTTCATGAGTACCCGGTGAGATACCTCAGATCTCCACTTCTCCGCTCAAAACCGGCGAAGGCCCGTTCATGAAGGTTTTATATACCAATACCAGGTGGTCCAGAACATGATAGAAGGAACAGTGATCTTCACCTACTGCGACACATGTGAGGATGAGACCGCTCACCGTATCCTTCGAGGAAGAAAGGGGGCCACCCCTGAGAGCGGATTCGAGGGTGCTGTCCAGTGCATCGAATGCCGGACCATCCACAATGCCCGGTTCCCCGTTGAGAGACCTGTGAGGATCAACTGCATCATCTCGGAAGGAGACAGCTCGAGAAAGACCATGATCGAGTTCGGACCACTCGAAGAGGTAAAGATCGATGACGAGATCTTCTGGGAGGATCACAACCTCAAGGTGGCATCAATAGAATCAAATGGAAAAAGGGTTCCAAAGGCAATGGCAAAGGAGATAGATACCGTCTGGATGATCGTATTTGACTCCGTCCAGGTAAAGGTTTCCATAGTAAAAGGAGAGAACACCAAATCAGAGAAGCTCGATGTGGCACCTGAAGAGGAGTTTGCCGTCGGAGATATCCTCGAGTTCGGCAGGAACAAGGTTGTAATCAACAAGATCAAGACATCGAGATCGATGGTTTACAGGGAAGGTTCACCTGTAGAGGCAAGGAACATCAAAAGGGTCTATTCCAAGATCATCATTGAGAGACGTGAAAAGCGATACTAGGTTCCACCTTACTTCCGCGCAGGAGGCAATGCAGGGAGCTGTGGTGATGCACCAGTGCTCTGTAGCAGGTTCTGGTTCTGAAGGTACATCGAGGGCGGGAGTTGGTCATATGTTGGCTGCACCTGGTACTTATCTGCCTCCCTCACGAACAGGATACCAAAGACCACCAGGAGCAGAATACCGATCACAATGACCACAAGGGAGGACCTGGAGATGGACGAGCTTGTCAGATCTGAACCGGGATATTCCGACCCGATCGCCGGGTCAGTACCTGCATAATACTCCTCGAGATTCGAGAAACCATCTCCGTCCATATCATCATCCGCGTCGTTCCTGAACGGGTCAAGTCCATGGTCCTCCTCGTAAGAATCGTTCATTCCATCAGAATCCGAATCCCTGAGGTCCGGGTCAAGGAGCCTGGCGGACAAAACGGTCAGTGGAATGGAGCGTTTTTCAGTGTGCACACCATCTTCCACCGTCAATGTGATGATATGATCTCCGGCGGAGAGGACAGCTTCAACGGTCAATTCAAATCCAATAGGACCGTCCAGGTTCGACATCCATAGAATATCAATGTCCTCCTCCCCATCAAGATCGGTTACGTCAACCTTGAAGAGTATGGAACGATTATCATAATGCTCTCCTCCAATTCCCGGAGATATGACCTCGAACACAGGAGTAACATCGACCCTGATCCTGAATACCACAGTAGTGTTCCGTCCCACAAGATCGTATGCATCGACCACCAGAAGATTTTCAGAGCCTTCCAACCAGTTCTTCCGGATGGAAAAGGTATACTCGGAAAATCCCTTTGAATTATTGAACGGCTCCCCATCCAGCGGGATGTCTGCGGAGTATGACTTACCCCCGTTCAGCGATATCCTGTACGACATCCTGCTCGGATCTATTCCTGCTCCTCTCCAATCATGTATGGCTATTTTTACCGGCTGGTCAAGCTGTTTCAGCCATTCGATCGTTGTTCTGTTCTCATCCACCGCAGGCTCCATCACGGAGATCTCCGGGGCCCTCTGATCGACCCAGATCGGGAACTCCTCCGAGAAGGTCACTCCGGATCCGGCATAATCCCCCCCCTTGATCTCCAGAAGATTGTTCTTTCCTTCTGCAAGGTCAGGTCGGGCATCCAATTCCACATATTTTTCAGTCCTGCCGTAGTATAGCAAGCTTGTCCATTCCGAATATGATATACCGCCGTTCGTAGACGTCCTGTAGAACAGGGTCATCCCATCCACCGTGGAGAGTTCATCCTCCACCCCGATGGCGATGAGAGGGGTCCTTGACATCTTCCACTCTCCGGGGACCGGGTCCAGAAGAGAGAACTCCGGTCCGGACATGTCAATGACCAGGTTCTTGATCACAGCTTCACCGGTATTTCCAACCCGATCAACCGCGATGATACCGACCTTGTAGCTCCCTTCCGGAAGGGCTTCTCGAGGATCACTTCCAAGGTGGTAGCTTATATTGTCCTTTCCATCGTCATGACTTACGATATATTTTTTCATGAAAAGGTCCTTGCTCCTCACCTCAATGAAGTAACCTCCGATACCCGATTCACCATCTGTGGTCTTGTCCCACTTGATGAACACATTATCATCATTGTCATAACTGGTGTCCGTTGATTCATCATAAGGTTCTATGGAACCGTCCATCTCATCCTGGAATATATCGATCGAATCCACATTGACCTCCGGGGGTTTTCCGGTATCCACCATGAGCGTGAAGGAGAAAGGTTCGTTCAGAAGATGTTTGTAGTTCAACCCTGCGACAACGAAATCAAAGGTCATGACAGCTGTCTCGCCAACAACGGTCCACGTGGTCGAAAGGAAGCTCCCCTGGGGGATATATGCCACCTTCTTCGATCCGAAATTGTCGGTAATATTGACGGACACTATGGTCGGAGGGGGCTGTATGTCAGAATCCTCGTAGAATATCTGAAAACCCGTGAACATAATGCTTTCGGACCCCGCCACGAAATCTCCGGGCTTGAGGTATTGGCTTTCACCGGACACCTTTCTGACCCTTAGCGAATCGGAGTCCCATTCAATATCATTCTCAACCTTGTAGATCTCTCCAGCGTCAACAACAGATGGGATGGCAGATCTTCCGGTTGCCTTGGCAGAAACGTTCCTGTCATCTTCGCTTGGATATTCTATCCTGAAATCCACATGAAAGAATATGGAAAGTTCGTTGTTGTTCTTGTTCTGTACGTCTGAAGCATCGGACAGAAGGCTCACGAAACTCTTACCGTTCAATTGTTGGAAGGTCCCGTTCTGGTGGAGATAGATAAGTCTTATCCTTTCCTGTGAAAAGAGAGAACCAAGGATGAGAATACAGTTAAGCACCGAATCCCTGCTGCTGCTGTGGTAAACATCGACCTTGAAGATGTAGGGTTTCGAACCGGCATAGATCATATCCCCGGAATCATCGCCGTTCGTCAGAGATACACTTCTTACTTCCATGTTGTCCTTTGTGAATGCAACTGCGAAAGGAAGATCGAACTTGGGTGTGGATGAATACTGATATTTGATATACGAGACGCCGGTGGACCCGTCCTGTTTCTCGATCCCGATCGTGCAATATGAACCGGGCTGATAGGAATTTGAGCTGAAATACTGGTATTTTATCATTCCACCCTCGTAGAGTAAGGCTTCGTACTTGGCACCTTGCTGGGTGTTCCATTCCACGATGAATACCTTCTCTCCATCGATCTCTGTTCTGAGTATGAACAATCTGTCCTTGTTCCTTGTATAGCAGTTGTCCCAGGTCCAGTAGACCGCCATCAATCCCCTCGGAGACGAGGTTGAGGGGAGATTGTAGTTATAATAATTGGAGAATGAGCTTGAACTTGTCTCCACGAACGACATCGCACCATTTGTGGAGATGTAGATACTGCTGTGGAAAGTGTTATAATATTTGAAATTGAACCCGATATCCTTTTTGATCAATGCATCATACGTACTGGTATCCAAGGCCTCGCTGTTCGGATCCGACCTGACATCAATGTAATCGGCCTCCAGTTTCGGATCAGGGTCCAGACCATCGGTGTAACGATAACCACCGCCGTCGGGGCTTCCCTGCTTGGCGTCGATCTCATCTGTCACTGCCGCAAATGCAAAAAAGGGAGCTGATATTAGAAGAAATACTATTCCTAAGGTTCCAAGTCTCATTCCGGTACCCTCCAATGGACCGAACTCCTCGGTGCTGTTCTATTAAGAGGAGGCTCGGTTTGTAAGCTTTTTGGTGGGACCTGGCTACTATTATTTAAGATAACCTATTCTTCACTCTGCTTGAAGAAACCGGTCTGCATCCTGTCGCTCTCGTACTTTTTCCTCTGGACCATGGAATAGGCGATCATAACGATGATGATCAGCACTGCAAGTCCAATGAACAGGAAGACCAACATCGCATAGCTGATGTTATCGGACGCTCCCTCTATTGGCTTCGTTCCCTCACGGTATTCCTCGAGATTGGTGGCACCATCTCCGTCAGGGTCCTCATCTGCATCTCCGGGATCCAGTGGATCCAGACCATACTTCTCTTCCCAGCTGTCCGGCATTCCGTCACCGTCATCATCGCTGTCGGCATTATCTCCTTTCCCATCCAGATCCGTGTCCTTCTGCTCGGATGGATCGTTCCGGAACCAGTCAAGGTCGTCCGGGGTCCCGTCGTTGTCCGAATCCAGGTCCAGTTTCGGCGATCCTGCGGTGAACGTCCATTCAAAATCATCCATCTTCTCACCCAGGCGCGACCGGATCCCGGAGAGGTTCATAGTGTACGAAACATTTGATACAAGAGGTCTGATCAGTTCGATGTTCAGGAGAAGGGCACCTGGTACGTATTCAAGATCTATCGGAACATTGGTCAAAGTGGACAGCTCCCGCAGGATAATGGCATGATGAAGGATCGAAGCATTGTCGATGGGTCTATCGAACCTGAGTGAGATCGAGGTCCAGAGAGACACATCCTGACCTTGGGGCGACCAATCCCTGACCAGCGGTGTTCCCGCCTCGGACCTTGTAGTAAAGGATAAAGTGAAACGGCTCGCATCGCCGATGTTCTCACCATCCAGAGGGTTGCCGGAGAGATCCATGATCGCCGGGAGGATCTGCATCCTGTGGACCGTTCCGAAGTCAAGGAGTCCGTCAGGCCTCCAGGTGAGCCTATCCGTTGTAACGATGGATATCGTTCCTTCCACCTTCGAATGCTGATCGTCCAGAACATAGATACTCTCCGAACTGATACTGGTCGGAGCGATCGGCCTGTCGAATGTTATCTCGAGCACCGGATCGACAAAGGCTTTGTCCTTCCCTCCTTCGATCTTGATGAAGCTGACCGTCGGATGGTCCCTGATGACCGATGGGTGGCTTACGATCAGGGCCGAGGAATAGATCGTGATGGGATGATTGACCCCATCATCCACCGTGGCATTTATCGTATATCCTCCGAACGGAAGAGCGCTGGTGTTCCAGGTGTATATCATTTCTCCCTGGTCCCGGTCGGTGTTCCCCGAAAAGAGGAACACCTGATCGGACGGATCATCCTGATCCGTATCGTAATACAGGGAGTATTCCGCATTGTCCTCCCTGTCGGAAACGATCCATCTGATGCTGTATTCCCTGTCCGCTTCATCATTTTCACCATCCGGTTCGATGAACTCGAATACTGGAGGTTGGTTCTGGTCGGTCCGGACCGAAAGTTCCGGAGAATAAACCTCCGAACCGGTAGTGTCCTTCACGACCATCCTCACCTGGTATTTCGTGTCCGGAGAGAGACCGGCAAATGTCACGGAATTTGTCATTCTATCCGTTATCTTCGCATCGTTCAGGTTCTCATCTGGCACCGATGCGGTTCCCTTTCCATATGTCAAATAGTAACCTTTGAACTCGATATCGGGCGATACGGGCCACTGGACCCTGATGCTCTTCCAGTCCTTTTCTATGAGTTTCAGACCGAGCATACCGGGTGCTAGGGGCATATCACCGCTCGTGAAAGGGATGGCCGTATACGGGTCTGCATCCTCGTTCAAATCGTTTGCCGGGTTCGGATCGGTCCTGTGGTCCATCCAGAACACATGACCTCTATCTTCCATTCCGATGACCGTTGTGGTCTCCCTGTACATCTCGGCGTGGTAGACAGGGTCCTTGATGAACATACCAAGATCAAGCGAGTCATCCACGATGTGATCGTTCGATACCATCTCGCCATACCTCGAGAGATATCCGGCCCTGATCAGGTAGAAGTTCCTCAGGTCCAGTTCCGTCCAGGAGAGCAGGAACGAGCCGTCGATATAACCCACCCTTGGCATGAACTGGTCCTTCCTCGAGAGATTGCTTTGAATGGCCCTCTTCCCGGAAAGGAAAAGACCGTCCCAATTCGGAGAACCTGTCCAGGCCATGGAGTACATTACCCTCCAGCCGTCCAGGCTGATCTCCTGCCAGGTCACCATCAGATCTCCCGAATCCGAGAAGGCCGCATCCGGTTTTTCCTGTTTCCGGACATCTGGGTCGTCGTGGGTGCGGGCGTTGTCCGAGAAAGATCTCCCGTCCCCGGATATCACAGCGTAAACATCGCTGTTGGAGCTCGTGGATGAATCCCCGTTGCGGAAATCCTGCCAGACAACACATACCTTTCCGCTTTCCGAAAGGGTGATCCTCGGACTCATCTGATCCTCTTCGGTGTCGTCATCGTTGAGAGGGAATGGGGTAGAGAATGTTGCTCCCCCGTCCGTGGAATAGGTGTACATGATGTCCTTCTGGGACCTGGAGCCGTTCTCCTTTACACTTTCCAGGACATAGACCAAACTCATGACCTTGGTCGCTCCGGAGTATCTTATGTATGGTTCCGATACCGACCCTGTAATTGTATTGATGCGGATACTGGAATTCCATGTGTTTCCGGAGTTGGTCGATGTTGACATCCTTACATGGACCTCTCCACCCCTGTCATCCGTCCAGATGCAGTAGAGCTTTCCCGTCTCATCGACCGTGATTGAGGGATGATCCACCCTTTCATCGGTGTTGGGTCCGTCACTGACTATTATATCGTTGTTGTTGAACTCGCCGTCCCCCCATGATGTTCCGTTCAGGGATTTGGAGAAACGGACCTCCGGGACCTTGTCCCTCTGACCTGCCCAGACCGCATACAGCCTGCCGTCCTCATCTGATGCGACATCAAGGTCCCACTGCTCTTCGGCAGAGGGTTCGTGGTCCTGCATCTCGTAATTGATCGGGTGATCACCGCTTCTTTCCGCCTGGGTAGGACCTGTGATAAAAGTGAACATGGATACCAGCAGTATGGTTGATATCAGCAGGGCCAGGGATCGTTCTTTCATAACAACACCTTCAGCTCAGGGCCCATTTATCGGGCCCATGGGAATAAAACCTTATCCATCATATGTGTATTAATTCTTCTGGACTTCTCACAATAAGAACATGCTGGATGTAAGGGTGGGGTATGACCTTGAGGACTCGTCCCATTCGATGGACTTTTATCTGATATCCCCGTTAGTATCCCGCCGGGTCCTGGAGAGGTGTTCGATGTCGGTCCAGATGTACGTGTTCATCGGTCTGTTCGTCTTGCTTCTACTTCTATTGCTACTGATCTGGTCATTGTTCATTTTCACCATCATCCACTGCCTGCTTACCGAGAAGGACCATACGAAAAAGATATTCTGGCTCTTTGCGATATTGATAGCAGGGGGGGTGGGGTCCTTGCTCTATCTCTTTCTCAGACTTCCCAGAAGAAGAAGGGAGGCCAGGGAGCCGGGGTACAGATCGGAATTCGAGGAGAAGATATTGAGGGCGATCTCAAGGAGGAAGGTCCCGTCAAGGAAGGCACTTCTCCGAAAGAGGAGGAGTAGAAGGGCGATGTTCGCGGTAATGCATACGGTGTTCGTATCTTTCATCATCGGAGTCCTCCTGGGCATTCTCATGGCCGTTCTGACCCTGGGGGGATCCAACTTAGAACCGTTGATACTTCTAGCCTTCCTACTGATGTTCCTTGGAGGAGCGATCCTCCTTTACGATCCAAGGAGGGGGTGGAGCGAGTTTCTCGTGATCGGAACGGACAAGGAGGACCTTACCAGCGAACTGCAACGGATAGGTTACCATTGGAACGAGGGCAGGCTATTCTTCGAGGTTAGGCAGGGCAGGGGCATCCATGTCCATCTGATCGATGACTATGAACTGATAAAGGAGAAGATGGAAATGAGCGACATCAAGAAAAAGAAGGGGGAAGCTACCCTTCTGCTGGCATTCTTCGCAATGAGGTCATGGGGCGATCCCATGAGACTGATGTCCCGGGGGATGTTCGGAATTAAAAGCTACGGTCACGACGCAAGGTCCACACTTCTCGAACATCTCGGGGGCCTTGAAAGAGGGCCCATTCATGAATTGACCTTCAAGGAAAGTGGTTTGGTGAACGAAGGAGCCAGGATGACATCGAAAGGAAAATGAATTATATCTCTCTCTCCAATATGGGAATGCCGTTCCATGCGGAGAGTGGAAGATGAGAAAGTACACGACGATGGCCGTTATTGTCACAGCGATACTTATGCTCACTATGACGGTCTCATCCTCTGCAAACCTCTTCTATCCTGAGGATATCGAGGACCATGACAGTTTCTATGCGGTCGCTCCCACAATGTTCCAGGATATCAACGGAACCTACTGGATGGGATTCATCCACATAAAGGACGAGGAGAGGAACATAGGCATATGTCATTCCCGTGACATGGTGAACTGGTCCGATCCTATCGTTGTAGAATCGAACGTTTACCTCCATTCCAGTAATATCGTTTTCTTTCAAGGTCAGGATGGTTTCTATAACCTGATCTACAGGGAGTGCTTCATCACAAATCCCGATGCAAGCATCGACCATATGTTGATCAGGTCCAGCAACGGCAGGGATTGGGGCGATCCTGCCCATATCTCCGAAAGCGGTTACACGAAATCGGTCATACAGCTATCGAGCGGAGGGTACCGCATGGCATCCTGCGGTCTCTCATGGATACACTGTGCACTTTCCGATGACCTGTACGAGTGGAGCTACAGGATCATAGAGGACCCCGATTTCACCAACGAGGCAAGTCCCTCCTTCCCATATCTCTATCAGGACTCCGACGGAAGGATCCTGCTCACATACACCTACGGAAGTGCAGACAACGAGGCACCCCAGCAGGTGTATCTCATGTAC
>JAYEPK010000317.1:0-3081 GCA_034723935.1 Thermoplasmatota archaeon | reverse complement strand
TCTCACTCTCTATTTCGAACCTTATTAGAACATGGAGATTGTAGGTGACCTCATCCGCCTCGACCCTTATCAATGAAGGATCTACATGGTTTACGGCCTTGAAAACATCCTCCAGGGAGCTCTTCTTTACCGAAGGGAAGATATCGGACATCATTGGCAGATAACGCTTCAGGAACCCATGTGATCTTCCTACCATATTCTCCCAGAACCGGGACTGTGATTCATGGATCCCGAGGGATGCCGGCTCCGCGAGGGGGGTGCAGTAGTTCTCCTTGAGATATCCCATCTCGTACAGCGCATGGCCTCCTTCGTGCATGCATGCAAATAGACCGGGTCTCAGGTCATCTTCCTTGAATCGGGTTGTGACCCTGGTATCGTCCATGGAACCGATCGTGAAGGGATGTTCGGTCTCGTCCAATCTGCCTATGTTGAAATCGTAACCGATCTCCCTGAGTATACCTTTCGACATTTCCATCTGTTTGTACACGGGGAAATTCCCCTTGATCGGAGAGATGTCGATCTCGATCCCGGAAGCGGTAATCCTGTCAACGATCGGAACTAGTTTGGATCTGAGATCCTTGAATATTGAGACTATCTCCTTTGATCTCATATATGGTTCATATTCATCCAGAAGCGCATCATAGGGAACATCTTCATATCCTATCTTCTCCGCAACATCTTTCTTGAGGTCGATCATCTTTTCTAAGGTTCCGGAGAAAGCTTTGAAATCATTGTTCTGCTTCGCCTTGATCCAGACCTGCGTACCTTCCGTTTCTGTGCGTGAGATCTTCTTTGCAAGTTCCTCCGGTATCGCAGTTTTCCTCTTGTGATCCCTTGCAAGCTCCCTGACGATCACCTTCTGTTTCTCATCAAGCTCTTCACCCTCGAGAGAGCGAAGAAGCCTCCCCATCTTTTCAGATGTGAACCTCTGATGTATGAGGGCCGTGATGAGCGAGTTCTGTGCCGCCCTTGATCCGACCGCCCCCTCGGGCATGTAAACGTTCTGGTCCCAGGTCATCAGACCGGATATCTGTTCCAATCTCGTGATCTCCTCATACAGCTCAAGTAGTGATGTATAACTCTTCCCGACCATATTATCAAGGGGTATATTGTCTTCACATTGATTATTGTTTGTTTTTCTGGAAACCTTAATGTGAGTAATGAACCATTAGGTGGTGGGGATGAAAATGGTCAAATGCGTTACATGCGGTGTTGAGATGGAAATGAAGGTCTTCAACGGTGTGGAGACAGATGTCTGCCCCAGATGCGGTGGGGTCTGGCTTGATGAAGGAGAGCTGGAAGATCTAACAGGTCTGGACCCGGAATCGGGCAGGGACCTCGGATGTCCGGAATGTGGGATAGTGATGAGTCGAAAACTTGTACTGGGAGTGGAGATAGATCTGTGTGAATCATGTGGAGCAGTTTGGTTGGACCCTGGAGAATTGGAAAAGATAGCCAGGCATCCCCCGCCAAAGGGCAATATGGCACTCTTCAATTACGTGAGGAACGAGCTCGGACCCAAATATCAAAGACTGATGCAGAATTGACAATAACAGAGCGCTCCTGAACGGCTCATCCGACATGATACATGACCCTCTTCCCTCTCCTGGTCCGACCGATACGTCCGTCCATCTCAAGGAACCCAATATGGGCAATGGCCTCACCAAGCGCGAACCATTTTTGCATGATGGGGAAATCCTCAAATCTCTTTATCGTAAGGTCCCATTTCATCCTGGAAGCCACAGTCATACCATCAAGCTCCCCCTCTTGAAGGATCTCCATGACCTCTTCTGCCCTTTCATGATGATGTTTGATGAGTTCGTCGATCCTCCTCTTATGGTCCCTGACAGGTGTTCTATGGCCAGGGAGGACAAGGTCCACATCCAAATCTCTCACCTTTCGAAGTGAGGCAATGTACTTGAAGAGCATGTTCTCTCCATCTGCCCACTGGGATATGTTCGGAGTGATATCTCCCAGGACATGGTCCCCCGAGAACAGGACCTTCTCTCTACGATCGTAAAGGCACATATGGCCGATCGAGTGCCCGGGGGTATGAATGACCTCCAATTCCCGTCCACCGTAATGCAGTATCTCATTTCCCCGGAGTGGGTGCAGGTCCATCTCTCCCAGTGGCCCATACTTGTAACCCGGGTGTTTTCTGATGGTTTCCCGGGGGTCTTCGTCCGGGAAACCGTTTGCAATGGCATATTCCAGCATACTGGACCAGTAGGAGCTTTCCCCTTTCAGCGCTATATCCTGTGCTCCCATGAACACCTTCGTTCTACCCTTGGTGATATGTGGGGCAAGTCCTAGATGGTCAGCGTGGAGATGAGTTACCATGACATCGGCTACCGATAGGTCCAATCCAAGTTCTTCTATTCCCTTGTCCAGGACCTCCTTGCATTCCTGGCGGTTCATTCCGGTGTCGATAACAAGGTTCCGATCTTCACCAAGTAGCACATATGAATTGATGGAACGAAGTGGATTTCGTGGAAGTGGAAGTTCGATCCTGAAAATGCCCGGAAGGATCTCTTCTGTCATGGGGTCGGGAATAAAAGAGGCATATTTACCAGTTGGGCTGAAAAGTTGGGTCCCTTTATGATATTGATTATCGAACTCAGCCGATAAGTGTTAAATATGAACGAAGCCGGATTTATCAATTGTAACAGAGAAGGTCGGAGTTCTGATAATGGTGAGATCATCGATATATGATCCGGTCCTTTCATCACTGGTATTCATATCAAGCAGAAACAAAGATGTAAAGGATTTGAAAGACAGGATAGAGAAGATCGGGTCAAGATCGAGTAAGGTCACACTCCATCTGAAGGAAAAAAGCGATTTTATCATTATCGAGATAAGAAGGAAGATCGAATGTGATCCTGCCAAAGGATCATCTCATATCCTTGGATCGATGAAGGCTTCCTTCAAGATGAATAATGATCTCATCATATATCTCAAAAATGAGTTGAAAAAAAATATTGGAACGGTCCAAACTCCGCTTGTATTCAATCTGCTCTCTCTGGGGAGTGATTCCAACTTTTTCATGAACGAGAGCTCTGACCGTCCTATATTCGGGAAGGG
>JAYEPK010000316.1:0-3097 GCA_034723935.1 Thermoplasmatota archaeon | reverse complement strand
TCTTGTGACAGTCCAGACTCGGCCGCGCTCAGCCAGGGTCTTCTTCTTCTCGGCGGAGAAGAGTTCGCGCTCGGCCGCGATGAAAGGCTCGAAGTGAACCCTGAACCACCGAAGAGCTTTTTCCAGAAGGGGGCCTTCTTCTCCGCAGGCTCCTTCTCTTCTTCTTGGTCCATGTCTCCTTCTTCAGTTCCAGCAGTATCCGGTTCGGGTTCCTTCCTGTCTTGAGACCCAAGTGACAGATCAGGTGCTTTCTCGATCCCGGCATCCTTTTCACTCTCTGCAGGGGATAGTTGTGCCGGAGCATTCCGCTTCGGGAGCTTGCTCCTGCCCTTTTTCTTACCCATCACGATGGTGCTCTTGCTCTTCCTGGACATGGAGCCCCTTCCCTTCTTCTCGGCGATCTTCTGACCTGGAAGAAAGATGGAACCGAATGAGAGCGCGTCATCTTCGAGGAATACCATGGTGCCGTACTTGACCTCCGTGAGCCTCTGCCTGACATCGTTCTTGCTCCCCGGTTTCATCTTGAGGTCAAGCAGTCCCGTAACACCAATTATCACTGCCCACCCTAGGACACCGAGCAAGTATATGGAGATGGTACCGATCACGAACTTCATGAGGTTCCTCATAAAGGCCTGTGTCTTGGTAGGATACCTTTCCTTTTTGTTCAGGACCTCAAGGTGCATGGCCCTCTTTCCCAGTGTCCTTCTGCCACTGGATTCAAGGAATGTGAAGTAAGGGACTATGATGATAAGTTGGACGATAGGGAACGCTATCATAGACACCAGGATATGTGGGGGGGTGGGACCATATACGCTGTAAGGTAACAGACCAGCAATGGGTCCGATGATGAGAGCTACCGGGTTCATGGAGTTCATTGCAACGGTGATGAAACCGGCGATCAAGATGATCGGCAGAAGCAGGAGAACATGGTCTATCAGGCCAGCTATGACCCTCCTTCCAGTGTTCTCCTTCAGGTCGTACTTGAACTCATCGAGATCTGGATGAAGTCTCATTTTATTACCCCGTTGCTACGTCCATCCATAAACTGAAGAGAATTATTAACATTTCCCACGAACAGTGGAAAGTCCTCTTCATTTTCATTCAAAACCGGTATCAGTTCACGGAAAACCTTTAATCTATCTCACATATTAAGCCGTGGTGCTTGGACATGGCGCTTCCCTTTTTTACCATCTCGGACCTCGATCTAGAGGAAAGTACTGTGCTCATGAGGATAGATATCAACTCACCGATAAATCCCGCAACAGGTGAGATCCTGTCCCTGAAAAGGATCGAGGAGCATGCGCGGTCTATAAAGAAGCTCCCTCCCTGCAAGCTGGTTCTCCTTGCTCACCAGTCAAGACCCGGGAAGAAGGATTTCTTCCCTCTTAAGGAACACGCAAAGGCACTCGGTAAGGTTCTGGATCGGGATATTGTCCATATTGATTCCCTTTTTCATGAGAGGGCGATCGAGGCCATAAAGAAGATGAAGGTGGGCGAGATATTACTACTTGAGAACTCCAGGTTCTACTCCGAGGAGGTCTCGCTGAAGGATGCACCTCTCGATGTCCAGGAATCAACTCACATCGTGAAGAAGCTTGCAGAGGTCGCCGATTACTACATCAACGATGCCTTTTCGGCCGTGCACAGATCCCAACCAACTCTTGTTGGCTTCACAAGGTTGCTCCCGAGCTGTGCCGGACCTTTGATGGAAAAGGAGCTCAGGGCACTTTCCAGGGTTACCCGGGACCCGGGGTCTCCCTGCATAGCGATACTTGGTGGTCTGAAAGTAGATGATTCGATAAATGTCGCAGAGAACCTGCTCGTGAACGGGAAATGCGACAGGATACTGACGACCGGTGTTGTGGGGAGCATGTTCCAGTGGGCAGATGGCTTTGACCTTGGAACTATCAATGTCAATTTCATCAAGCAGGAGATCAAGGGAGCTTTGAAACTCGTTGAAAGATGCGGGGAAATGATGAGGGATCATCCTGGCAAGGTACTTTATCCCACCGATATGGCGTTAAATCAAGATGGAAAAAGGGTTCGGATCACACTTGATGACCTTCCTGCAAGTGCTCCCATATATGATATCAGCATGGATACTATCGTAAAGTATTCGAGTATCATCAAAGAGGCACGGACGATAATTCTGAATGGGCCCTCGGGAGTGTACGAGATCCCTGGATTCTCCGATGGGACGGTGGAGATATTCCGGGCAGTGGACGCATCAAATGCGTATTCTGTGGTGGGAGGGGGAGAGACAACTGCTGTGATAAAGGACAGGAAGTTCACTGATATCGATCATGTATCCACCGGTGGGGGAGCCCTAATCGGCTACCTGTCCGGCAAGGAAATGCCTGTTCTCATTGCCTTGAAGAGGTCCAGGGAGATATTCGAGAGCAAGTGAAGATGTCTTTGGTGAGAGGATATTGTAAACTCTGGGGTTTAATGAAATTCAAGCATTATATTCAAAGAATAGGGTCCGAGTCCTCTCATGTCACCATGCCCTTCATCTCTTTGATCTGAAGGGAATGGAAAGAAGCCACCGAGGGGACTCGGACCCCCGACCTTCTGATTACGAATCAGACGCTCTACCAGCTGAGCTACGGTGGCATGTTTTCTGGTGTAAACAGATTTTGTTTATTAATCGTTTGGTAGTATGCTATCAAATATGTGTAAGAAGAAGGTCGGGGCCACCGTAGGTGGATGATGTTAATTGGTGGTTGGGGGTGAACCCTTCGACTGGCATCGAAGATATAAGGAGAAGTTGCGGATGCTCATTGGATTTCTTTCGGGGTAGAATCTTCCCACCGAAGGTGGATGATGTTAATTGGTGGTTGGGGGTGAACCCTTCGACTGGCATCGAAGATATAAGGAGAAGTTGCGGATGCTTATTGGATTTCTTTCGGGGTAGAATCTTCCCACCGTAGGTGGATGATGTTAATTGGTGGTTGGGGGTGAACCCTTCGACTGGCATCGAAGATATAAGGAGAAGTTGCGGATACTTATTGGATTTCTTTCGGGGTTGAATCTTCCCACCGAAGGTGGATGATGTTAATTGGTGGGTTGGGGGTGAACCCTTCGACTGGCATCGAAG
>JAYEPK010000315.1:0-3100 GCA_034723935.1 Thermoplasmatota archaeon | reverse complement strand
CGCTTTCAAACGGATGTGCGATCCAGATCGTAAGCGGCAACGCCCGTTTCTCCAAGGAGAAAGAAGAAAAGCAGGAGGAATGAAAAAATGCCAAGAGGAGATAGAACAGGACCGGAAGGATATGGTCCGCAGACGGGAAGAGCGATGGGATACTGTTCAGGTTCCAACGCTCCTGGATTTGCCAGAGGATACTATGGAAGAGGAATGGGACGTGGATATGCCCGGGGAGGATATGGAAGAGGCTTTGGATTCTTCGGAAGGATATTCCGGGGAAGAAGAATGTTTCCGGGTCGAAGGGTCGGGAGGTGGTGATAAGATGCCTGGAGGAGATGAAAGTGGACCCTGGGGTAGAGGCCCGATGACCGGCCGAGGGGCAGGTTACTGCGCAGGTTTCGAAACGCCGGGATTTGCAGGTCGCGGTCCTGGAAGAGGGTTCGGAAGAGGAATGGGGCGTGGATATGCTCAGGGAGAACCAGGAAGAGGGTTCGGAAGAGGAATGGGACGTGGATATGGATTCAATGAACCCGTTTACCACCCTGATGAGATCGGTCCTTACCGCCCGGGAATGTCCCGAGCTGTTGGTGAGCCTTCACCAGAAGCGGAAAGAGCATATCTCGAAAATATGGTAAAGGGAATGGAAACGGAACTTGAGAATATCAAGAAGAGGATCGGAGAGCTCACAGAAGAAGGATCTACCGATCCTTGAATGAAAGGTAACGGAATGTGAACTGACAGAGGAATACCGGAGGTTGTGCAAAATGCAGAGAATGAGAGATGGAAGTGGTTCAGGACTGGGTCTTGGAGGGTCATGTGTATGTCCCGATTGCGGGCACAGTGAATCGCACAGAAGAGGCGAACCTTGTTACAAGCGGAAGTGTCCCAAATGTGGTAAACCCCTAGTAAGGAATTAATCATGGACAGATTTCAAATATTTTGATACTATTGGTGTCGAAATAGAAGGAAAAATGGAGGCGTTCAATGAAAATTGCAGTTACTGCGAAAGGAAAGGAACTGGGATCCGATATTGATCCCAGGTTCGGCAGGTGTGGATTTTTCGTGATAGTGGATACGGAGACCATGGAATTCGAGTCCATCATTAACGAGAGTGCGATGGCAAGTGGTGGCGCAGGCCCTCAAGCGGCACAAACAATTTCAAGGACCGGTGCCAAGGTTCTCATAACGGGAAATGTTGGCCCGAATGCCCATCAAGCCCTGGAAGCAGCAGGCATGGAGATCATCACCGGGTCAAATGGAACTGTTGGCGATATGATCGAGAAATACAAGAACGGAGAACTCTCGAGTACTACTGCCCCAACAGTAGGTTCGCACGCCGGAATGAGGTAAAGGCAAGGTGAAAAAAATGAAACTTTGCATTCCATCAATGGGAAAGAACGGTTTGAACGAAGCCGTGGGAGAGCATTTCGGCCGCGTTCCCGCTTACACGGTCTTTGACACCGAAACCAGTGAAGTAACGATCATGGACAATACGAGCGGGCACATGGGAGGAGCAGGATATCCTGCCGAGATCCTCGCAAAGGCGGGTATTGATACCATGCTGTGCGGCGGACTTGGCAGGAGGGCCATCTCAATGTTCGAAGGATCCGGAGTCATGGTATTCATAGGAGCGAGGGGTACCGTTCAGGAAACTATAGATATGTGGAAAGCAGGGAAGCTCCAGGCTGCCACGGACGAGAATGCCTGTGCCCAGCACGCTTACAGGGGTGAAGGGCTAGGCGAAGGAGACCATCACCATCACCATTGAATACATTATCAACTGTATATGAGGAATAGAAATGAAGATAACCGTAGCCAGTGGCAAGGGTGGAACTGGAAAGACCACCATTGCTGTCAATCTCGCGTTGTCCATCGAGAACTCCATGCTAATAGACTGTGATGTTGAGGGGCCGAACAGCCACATATTCTTCAAAGAACCCATGGTGAAATTGAAGGATGTTAGCATTCCTGCTCCAAAGTTCGACCTTGACACATGCACCATGTGCGGGAAATGTGCCGAGTTCTGCCAGTACAATGCGATCTCCATCATCGGAGAAAAACTCCTGTTCTTCGATGAGCTCTGCCACGGTTGTGGCGGATGCAAGATAATCTGCCCTGTGGATGCCATCACCGAGGTGGAACACAATGTCGGTATCATCGAGAAGGGTGGAACGGAAGACATGCCCGTCTATCACGGGCTGCTCAACATCAGTGAACCTTTTGGGGTACCTATCATAAACGAGTTGAAACAGTTTGCAGATGATAAAAAGACCACGATATTCGATTCGCCTCCAGGTACAGCATGTCCTGCCGTGGAGACAATGAGAGATGTGGATTTTTGCATACTTGTCACCGAACCCACGCCGTTCGGCCTCCACGATCTGACCCTCACCGTTGATGTGATAAGGGAGATAGGAACACCATTTGGAGTGGTGGTCAACAGGGATGGCATAGGTGATGACAGGGTAGATCGGTATTGTGAAAAAGAGGGTATTCCACTGCTTGCAAGGATACAAAATGACATGGAGGTCGCCAAACTCTATTCACGAGGGGTTCCAATGGTCACGGGTTTGCCGAAATACAGAGATGTGTTCACTTCAATATTTGAGAAGATAAAGGAGATGGTATGATGGCCAGGGAACTAACCATCATCAGCGGGAAAGGTGGTTGTGGAAAGACAACCATTGCTTCCTCGTTCGCTGCACTTGCAAAAGACCATGTCATAGCCGATGCTGATGTTGACGCGGCGGATATGCATATTCTACTGCAACCAAAGGTCAAGAAAAGTGAGACGTTCCACGGTCTGAACGTGGCCGAAAAGAACGATGACCTCTGTATCAACTGCGGGAAGTGCTACGAGAACTGTCGATACGGTGCTTTCGATCCGGACAATACACTTCATCCCGAGAAATGTGAGGGATGTGCTGTCTGTGAACTGGTCTGCCCCGTGGATGCGATCAAGATGGTCGAGAGACAGGCAGGGGAAGCGTTCATTTCAGATACAAGGTTCGGACCTCTTGTCCATGCTAAACTCCACGCAGGTGAGGAGGCATCGGGAAAGCTCGTTGCTCTGGTAAGGCAAAGAGCAAGGGAGGTGGCCGAGGAG
>JAYEPK010000314.1:0-12951 GCA_034723935.1 Thermoplasmatota archaeon | reverse complement strand
GACATAGATGTCGGAAGCATCTATGTCCATAGATGAAAGCAGAGAGGATGCTTTCTTCTCCACGTAACCCCGGAGCGATGTTTCATCCTCCAATATCTTCTCCGGAGGAGGAGAGGTCCTCAGTTTCTTCATGACCTCAAGTACTGCATCGATCTTTCGATTGTCCATTCTGTATTCGTAAGGGTCCACCTTGTAAACTCTATCTGCACTTTCCTCCGCGCTTACTATCGAAGTCTTGACGTAGACGTTCTTTCTCTCATCGAGGACCCTGGAAACCGCAACTGGAGGCAACCAGGAACCGGAGAACGTCGGTCTCTCGGAAAGTGATCTGTCGGCGAGTTTCTTGACACCTTTCCACCACTTTGAAGATGGACCCTTTTTCTTATTAACAGATTTCATGGAGCAGCACCCAACGCACTCTGACAGGTGAGCGATATAGGTATCAACAATATACCCCCCTCTCGAAAACTATCTTCTGACCTATAAAGATGTCGCGAAACGATATATTCGTTCAACAGTTTAAAATAATGAACATAAGCTAAAGGTAATAATGGGTGAGTGGTTCTATCGATTCACCTTTGAAACGAGGCGATGCACATGATGTTTTCTTTTAACGAACGGAAATACAGCTATGGGGCTGTCAGGTCCTTTCTATTGGTGGCTGTACTTCTGATATCAACGTTCATTCCTTTATCGGGCAGTTCCGAAGAGACAGATGTAGATGAGCAAACTCGAACGATAAACGACACACCGGTTGGTGATTGGTCAAAGCTTTCTGGTAGCGGAGGATGGCCTGAAGAGATATCCTCAGACAACAGCTTCATTGTCTACAGGGACCTGTCCAACGAAATTGTCGTCATCCGGAGAGGGAGCGAGGATTACGAAACATGGTCCTATTTCGAGGATAACGAGACATGGGTCAGGTGGAACACTTCCGGCGATGATCCGAGCAGATCCTGGTACCTCAAGGCTTTCACCTCGAATACCAATGGATCGATGGCATATCTCTATGGAGGATACAGGCAGAGCAGTAACTACTGGGAATATCTGAACATCCTTTCCTATGACAACATGACATGGATGGAGATAGCTCCCCATCCCAACCTGACTGCCAGGTACTATTCCGAGATGGTATACGATGACGCAACCGACTCTGTCTGGATCTTCGGTGGGAGGGCATCATCCGGAAGACAGAGGGATCTTTTCCAGTACAATTCCACACACGGCTGGACGGAACATCCGTCTATCAACATATCGGGGGAAGAAAGGGACCAGATGCTCCTTACGATCTCTCCGGATGGAGAAGACATCTACATGGCCATTGGAAGATACAGTGGATGGGGTGGAGGAGGAACATGGCACAATGATCTCTGGCACTATGATGTCGTACTCCAGAACTGGACAGAACTGAATGATGACCTTGGGACATATACTGATGGAGGAGCCGTATTTCAGTACAGGGCAGATACTGATGACCTGTTCCTCTCTCTAGGATTCACCGGAAGTTCCGAACTGAACAATACATACATCATCGATCCGGTAACCGGAAATGCAACCCAGGTGAACCTGACAGGAGGAATACCCGGAAGGCATGTTCAGGCATGGGACCTGAAAGGAGATGGTAGGACCGTGATGATATTCGGTGATGATGATGGGACGGAGGACATCTGGACCATGGATATCTACACATATTCAACTTCACTCGAGTACGGGAACCTGGAGTGGGAAGGGGGGAGTGCCTTCACGGGATATGATCCGGAAGATGGTGGCAAACTGATGGCCCTGAAATATCTCGGTGGTTCCAACTGGGAGCTCGTCTATTTTTCCTTGACGGACAAGGATTGGGTGTTCCTCAACGTCTCGGACCAGAACACTCCTACATTTCACGACGGCATGGCCAATGCATATGACCCTGTGAAAAATATATTTTATCTGTACGGTGGATTGCGCTGGTATGAAATAGACGACGACTGGTATTGCTATCATTACGATGAGTTCTCCAAGCTCGACTGCGACACCGGAAATTGGACCATTATCAACGAGCACGGACCTCCCGGTGAAAGAGGAAGGGCTGCGATGGTCATCGATGAAGAGAACAGGAACTTGTACCTGCATGGTGGACAGATCGCCGGAGGAGCTTCGGATTCTCTCTACAAATACAATATCACCGGTAACGTCTGGACATCCCTCAATCCGACGACCAAGCCTCAAGGACGTAGGGAGCATTCAGTTGAATTCCATTCACAGAAGAACGGTTTTTATCTTTTCGGCGGCAGATTGAACGGGACGTCAACGGCAGAACTCAATGATCTCTGGTTCTACCACACGGATTCAAAACTGTGGGAAAAACTCCCGACCGGAGATGATGGACCTTCGATGCAGAACTGGGCTGGATTGTCTGTGAACACAGACACCGATGAACTGATGCTTTACGGGGACAAAGATGATGAGACCTTCCTCTGGAGAGATGAATGGCGTGGATGGAAGAGCGTGGCAACACCTCACAGGCCAGGAGGTTGGAGCGGCCATGGGCAGGCATACTCTTCACACACGAAGACCCATTTCGTCTGGGCTGGTGACGGCACCGAGGTATGGGAGTTCAATCCAATACTCAGGACCACTGCTGTCCAGATAATGATATACGACCCGGATGGTGGGACATCCGGTACATCTGCGATCCCTGTATTCCCATCTCTTGGTGCCTACAAGATGAAGATAGTCGGGACGACCGATATGCCGGAATCCGATCTTCTCGGTCTTGTCATCAACCTCACCATCGGAGAAGAAGAAGCGATCCTTGAATGGACCATAGAGGGGAATGTTCTCAACTATGAAGGAAATGAGAGCTGGTTCATATTCCCGGATGATCCGACAATTGAATTCCCTGGAGAGGGAAAATGGAATATAACCATTCCTATCGAGTTCACCTTCGATATCCCGAATGACGTGACAGTGCGTGCAAAGGCAACTCCGGTTACCGAGATCGGATACCCTGAAACTGCCCAGAGATCATCTCTTTTCACAATGAACTCGCAGCTCGAGATAATCAGTTACAGCTTCAGGTCCCCTATTCAGGAGGACCCGCAGATCGGCAGCTGGCTTTACGGTAGAACGAACCTCACGGTGTATGATTTCAGGATAGCCTTCTATGGATACCCGTCTATCTATCCGGCCGGTGGAACTCTTTTTGCGACACTCGAGAACGACTACGGGGACATCGACAGATGGGATTACGTCGCAAATCAGAGCGCCGAGCTGACCATACCGATAAGGGGCAAGGACAAGGACATCATAACTTTCTACCTCAATCTCTCTGATGGGGTGGAAAATATCAAATCCATCTCCTTCAATTTCAAACTGGACCTGGATGGCCCGGTGATCAACGGTGCTGCGATCAAGGAAAACCTCGGGGGAGAAAAGGCGGGCGTATCGAAGAACGAATATGTTTACATCACCTGGGAAAGCATTACCGAGAACGGCGCGGGTTTCGAAGGGGTCTGCTATTCCCTTGATGAAAATCACTGGCCTCTCGAGGATAACCTGACCGCAAAGTTCAGGGAGATACTGATCAAGGATGAAGGTGACCATGTCGTTTACATGTGGGCCCTGGACAAGGCCGGAAGAATGGGGCCGTATATTGAAGCACCGATACTTGTCGACACACACAGGGTCTATTTCGAGAATCATATCCCTGTAAAAAGGGTCAACTCAACGGAAGGCACTCACACATTCACGGTGACCGCAAAGGATGACGTTTCCGGTGTCGATCATGATTCTCTGTACTATCGGAAGAGCACACCGGATCTGAGCCTTTCGGATTGGATCAAGTATGATATCGAGAGCGGGGTTTCCAGGAGTATTAACCTGACCCTGACCCTTGACCTTGTACCCGGTATCATCAACCTCATCACTTTCAAGGCCAACGATGCTGCAGAGAACGGAGAACGGAACTCCGAGACGTTCATCGTCCATTACGACCCGGACCTCGGTACACCCCGGGCACTCCTCGAGGAACCAATAGGCGGAAGCGAGGTCAAGGGAAAGATAGAGCTTGCATGGGACGGGGACTACATAGAACCGGACGAGCTGAGCTACGAGGTCCATGTCATTGCTCCGGACGGTGAAGATCGGACCTTCCCGACAGAAGATATGTCAATTCAGTTCACTCCTGACATCCCTGGTGAATACAGGTGGTATGTCGTTTCCATCGTAGAAGGTAAAACAAATACTTCAGAGGAGTTCAGCTTTTGGTACAGGCTCGACCTGGCAGTCGTTGATCTTCCATCACTTACCATCATCGAAAAAGGGAGCGATGCCGGGATCGAGGTGAAGATAGAGGACACTCTGGATATCGATCTGGTCCTCACGATCATACTGGAAGTTGACAGGGATTTCACCATAACGGGAGATAACGAGTTCCCTGTCCTTGCAGGGGAGACGGTGAAATATGACCTTGTTCTGAACTCGAGCGCTGTCGGAACCGGGACCCATACGCTTGTCTTGAACATCACCGACAACTACGGCCGTTCAATGACAATGGAACTGAAGATAAGGGTGGACCCGAAGAAGATCGACGGCAGTGGTGAAGAACAGGATGAAGGATTATCCACTTTGATGCTCATTGCGATCATTGTCGGTGCGATCGTTCTGCTTGCAGTTCTTCTTATGGTGATACTTGTCGTGAGAGCAAGAAAACATGAGTTGGATGATGAGAATGAACCTGATCGTTTCCTGTGCAAGCACTGCGGCAAGATGATAGACAAGGATGACGAAACATGCCCGCATTGTGGAATGTTGTTCAGCGACGGCTCCATGAAGGATGGAGAATACAATCCGGAAGGTATCGTGAAGAAGAAAGGGATGAGTGTTGAGTCAGCCGTACCCATGGCACCGGGCATGCTTGATAACAACAATGTCACAAGAGAAGGGAGCAACGTGATGGAAATGGAACTACCTGTGCCGTCAACCGAGGAAATACATGGGGAAGATCCTCTTCAGGACCCTCCGGAAGAGACCGAGGAATGAGCGAGCCGGGTCTTTAAATACAACCTGAAGAATGGACCATCGCGATGAGACGGCGTGGCAGAGGCAAGAAGAGACCCCTTGCAAGGGAAGCCGCCAAAGAGCGTATCGAGACGCTCTATGAACTCTCCTTCAAGATGACCAGATCAGGGGAGCTCGACCTTGCAAGAAGGTATATTGAACTTGCCCGAAAGATAGGCATGAGATATACCGTCAGAATACCTTCCAGGTTGAAGAGAATGTCCTGCAAGGGATGCAGTACACCGCTGCTCCCGGACATAACGGCCAGGATCAGGGTAAGGGCCGGAAGAACGATCATTACATGCCTTGAATGCGGTCACATCTCGAGGTACCCTTTCAAAGGGAGCAGGAGGAACGAAGATGGACAGGAAGCAGATGAAAATCCAGGGACTGGAGATGAAGGCAACGGTCCAGATGGGGAAGAACGGCATCACCGAGACGGTTGAAAAGGAGATTGACCAGCAGCTGGAGAAGAAGGACCTCATCAAGATAAAGATGCTGCAGTCCATGGGACCTTCAAAGCACTGGAAGGATGATCTCAAAGCGCTGGCTGAAAGGATCTCCGCCGAGATCATCGAGATCAAGGGCGGGACCATACTTCTTTACAGGAAAGGAAAGAAGAAAAAATGAGACACCTTTCAAACCCGATCCTTTGGCTCCATCCTTTCCGTAATAGCCCCAAATCCCGTGAGATCGTCATCGTCCCCGAGGATGACCCGGTACTTTGGAGAGATCCGGGTAAGGACCATGGGAGCAGGAAAAGCGGAACATAAACATATCGTATCCTTTTACTCAGATCCTTGTGGGTTGAAGGTATTATCTTAATTGTGCCTTTCAACCTCAATTGGATCCTTTCCATTCTCCTTTAATACTTCAATGAGTGAGGCGATGTCATCAAAACGTTGACCAAATTAGTTATGATTTTAATATCCCTGTTCTTTCCTTTACTAAATACCTCGAAAAACTGTTTTCTGTCGCTTTTACGATTATAGATCACAATAACAGCGTCTCCCTCGGAAACAGACTTTTCAAGATCTTTCGAATAGGAAACCCTAAATGTTCTTGGAAAGAAAAGGACCTGACGTTTTCTCATCTCCAATATCCTAGGCAGATACCTATCGAGCTGTTCTGATGTTGGGATGCAGGCAACGATCCTCTTCCTGTCTATCCTTTTCCGAAGAATATTGACCCATCGTGACCGATGACCGGTGAGGAGTAGATACACTCACCTGCTTGATACTTGATGACCAATTTACCGTTGTTCTCCGTCGTATCCACCCTGCTCTGACCGGTGTGGTTCCTGCTCCCCCTGAACATGTTCCATCCGGGATCTTCCATGTCGGACCCTTCCACTTCGGTGGAAAAAAGATCCAGGATCACGACTGCCGAAACCGCAAGAAGTAAACCCACTGCCATTACAGGAACAGCTTTCATCACTTACGTCTCCCCTTGTACTATATATCCCGGGGGTGTGATATTATAGTCGAATACTCAACACCTGATACTTTTCAAAGCGTATTCGATACATAGATCACGAACAAATAAGTCCAAAACAATAAGTTCGTGACTATAATAATGAACGGTTCTCACTGGAATCGAGGTTACTGTTAATGGGACAGGGGCGATGTCCTTTCCTTATTCTTCAATATCGAAGATAGTGTCCTCGTCGTAATCATCATCTTCAACTTCGAACCTCGCAAGCCTCTCATCCTCGGACGCCTTCCTCCTCACCATTATATATGCTGCAATGATGAAGAGAATCACGATCACTCCGATGATCAGCATCAATGTCCCGGCAGTGCCTATAATGGGTTTATTCTCACCTTCGAGTTCAATGTCGTCGAGGACTGAACGATAACCATCCGGGATCTGAACGTTCACTGTTCCCACCAGCTCCCCATCGACATATATCTTGACAGCATGGATTCCGGCGCTCCCCTTGATCTCGAAATATCCGTTCTCATCCGTGAAGACCGTTGTATCATCATCCAGCACCACCCTGGCACCGGAGACCGGATCGCCGTTCTCATCGACCACTCGTCCCCGGACCAGTCCCTCGCCGGAAGGGAATTCCCTTGTGGTGAAGTTCCAGGTCTTGACGACCGCATGACCTCCCTGGTCCTTTGAAAGAACGTATACTGTGTTATCCGAATTCTCATTCAGATCGAAAGGTGGAGTATATGTCAGGATCGTTCCATCTTCGGAGAGCTTCCCGTCGATGGTGATGTTGTTGAACTTGAAGGAGATAACAGATATCTTCTCTGAAAAAATGATCCCGATGTCGGAATCCGTGCTCACCTCATCGCCGCGTGGGGTAAAGGAGAGGATCTCCGGAGGTGTGAGGTCAATGGTGAATGAGATCGACACGAACTCGGAGTTCCCGGCTCCATCTGTCACGGTAATGTTCAGAGTGTGGTTTCCTTCTGCAAGATCGGAAAATTCCAATCTTGTTCCGTTCGGCAGGACCGTATTACCATCGATCATGAAGGTGGTATTCCCAAGCAGGGATCCGGTGTAATCGGAGAACCATGAGATATTGATATCTGAACGCCCGTAAACATTGCCATCGATCAATCCCGTGACCGAGATGGATGGATCGCTCGTGTCAACGGAGATCGTCCAGTTGATCACCTTCATGTTACCGGCATTGTCCTGGGCCGCTATCCGAACTTGATGGTATCCCTCTTCGAGCCCGTAGAAAGTATGAAACGTCCGAAGGCCGACATCCACAGCGTTCGAGCCGTCGATGGAGATGAAATATCTCTTCAATCCCATGTAGTTGTCACTGCCTGTCCAGTTGAAGCTCATGGAACTCTCCCGCGTGCTTGAGCCGTTCACCGGTGAAATGATCGTAAGAGTTGGTGGAGTCGTATCAAGACTTATCACAACGGAATCCATTACCGTATTGCCGGCGAGATCGGATACCTTGACCCAGAGTGTCTTCCTGCCGTCCCTGATATCGAAGATATTATGGTATCCGCTGTGGGAAACGTTCTTCCAGGGGCCGCTGCCAACCCTGAACTGGATCGATCCGATGTTGCCTTCCAGATCAACGAGCTCCCAGGTGAGGTTGACAGGGAGAGCGGCCACTACCGAATCGTTGGTCGGTGATGTGATCGCGACCTCCGGACTTATCGTATCCACGAAGAAAATGATCTTGTCCTGGGACCAGTGTCCCACCCAGTCCCTTACCCTGACCTCAACTGAGTATTCGCCGTTATCAAGATCTTTGAAAGTATGAGATGTGGCGTTGTACTTGTTTGTCCAATTCCCCTCATCGATCCTGATCTCGTACCTCTCTATCCCCACTCCTTCATCGGAACCGTTCCAGGTGACCGTTACCGTATCCTTATCGAAGTATGTACCGTTTACGGGGGAGATTATCTCGAGAATTGGGCTCTGGTCATCCGAATGGGGTGGGAAATATTCACTTACCGATTTCATGAGCGGATAGCTGTCGTTATTACCGGTGAGGTTGTAAGGAGTATCTCCAATTCCGTCGATATCATAATCCTGGCCGGTATATGCTCCCCAGTAGTTACCCAGATAGTTCTCGAAGTTCCTCTTCCCATATTTGTAACCCATTTTTTCCTCCGTCTGAAACAGTGTCTGCGGATCATTGTAATTGGTGAGGGCCCCGTAATCTTCGATATCATTGAGATAGAAATAACACTGCCCGGATGAGTTGACCCAGAACGCGGTGGCCGAATCATGGATGAAATTGTTGTGTACCCTGACCTCCGTTCCCAATTGGTTCGATCCTCCAAGCAGTGTATCGAGCATGAAAAGAGCAGTGCTGCTCGATGCCGTGATATCGTTATTTGATATTCGAATATCTCCGGCCTTTCCCGAAGCATTACCGTATGCATGCATCCAGCGGTATAGCAGGATCCCCGGTTCTGTGGTTGCCTCGACAATATTGGATGATATGTTGATCTCACCCATTTCCAGGCTTGAACGATCATAGGCATCGTACCGCTGTATCCAGAGGCTCAAGCCTTGTTTTCCCTTGATCTCATTGCTTTTCACCTCGATGAGACCAATTGAGATACTCTCATTCTGGATCAACCTCCTCTCCCTACCACCCATGACAATGTTCAGAGCAATATCACCGGAATCAACCTCATTCTTACTGCAATTTACTCCGGAGAACAAGACAGAGCAGTTATCATGGTTCGGAGCATAGGTAAAGTCGATATTGGCATATACTCCATCATCAACGGAAGCTATCACATTGTTCGTTATGGAGAGCTCCCCCATCCGGATGGAGACATTATTCTTGTTACCATAACATGATCTGTCCACACCGAGGATGAACATGCCCTCCTCCGAAGCAGAGATCGTATTCGATACAAATGACATCGCTCCAATTGTTATTGATACGTTATCCGTGTTGTCGTTGAAAGAATGGCGCGGTCCGCCAATATAGATACCCTTCCCCTGAGAATCGATCCGATTCCCCTCGATCTTCAGGTCGGAGAGCACTATCGAAGAATTTCCTCTGTTGTTGTTGATGTTATCTCTGAACTCGTTCACAAGGATGCCATCATCCGTTGATACTATCAGGTTATCCATCACTTCAAGGAGTCCTATGTTCAATTCCGGATCACCCTCGCATTCTGTCCCTAGATTGTAAATGCCTTCAATTTTCAAACCAACCCCATCACCGATCAAGGTATTGTTGATCACCCTAAGTGGGGACACGTTCGACAACGCCGAATCCAACACTCTTTTACCGTGTTTTTCGATCTTCCAGATCCGGATCCCAGATGAATTGAAGGAGATATTGTTCCCGGATATCACGATGGGGCCCACCTCTGCCCTGGAATCATCTCGTTCATAAGAAGCTAGTCTTGAGATGTCTGCAAATCTTATCCCGATGCTGCTTCTTATCTCGTTATCCTTAATATCCAGACCTTTCAATGAAGCACTGGAGCTCCCCCTTAGAGCGGAACAATGATAGGTATACCTTCCAATGTCTATACCTTCGGCTGATGCGGTTATTGTGTTGTTGTTTATGGTCCATCCTTCATGATGGCATGAGGCATTACCCCATATCGACCTCAGTACACCAGAAGACCTTATCCCGAGGCCCTTGAAAGGGGAGCTGATGACATTCCGGGCAACCGTGAACCGCCCTATCCAAACCTGTGAACTATTGTAAATGTATTCGCCATCACCCCCCCCGAAGCTGAAGACCAGTTCACTGCCATGGACAATGTTTCCCAGCATCTCCCTTCCAAGGTATGTAAATGATGAATTGTCAAACAGGAAACTCCCGAGAAAAAAGGGAGCATATTTCGAACCTGTACTGCCATTGCCCCTTAGGATATTGTTGTTGAAGCGGGTCATGCCAATGGTGACGTTGGAATCATCATGGAGCTGATAGCCGAAATATTCTGTTCCGTATAATCCAGTTATCTTCTCTTTAGGTGAATCGAAAACATTGTCGATCCACCTCATCTCACCCATTCTGAACCAGGAACTGTCGTACAAGTATTCTCCGAACTTCCATATACGGGACACTCTTATGCAGTTCTGTGTGCAGGTCAAATTGTTGTTCTCGAATGATATGTTGCCCATAGCAACACTGCTGTTGTCGTGAATGTAAGAGCCGATCCGGTCCATCCTATGAATGTGAATTCCCAGAAGGCATTCAAAATGGTTTCCGGAGATCGACAGGTCTCCGGTATTCACCCTGCTACCCCCACGGACATCGACACCGATCCTCTGCATCTCCGGATACAACCCGACATGCGTTGAGGTCAGTTCGTTGATCTCGAAATATGTTCCTCCATACGAGAACGTCGAACCTCCGGACATATCATTGGACATGTCCCGGATACCGGTTTCCACATTCCTTTTTGTCGACTGGAATGTTCCATTCAAGACAAAGGTGTTGTTCCTGATCTTCAATGTGTCGATACCAACAGAGGAGAAATTAGTGATGTGGGTGACATTGTGATGAACGAGATGCAGGTTCCTCTGTGCATCGGTTGAGTTCCTACCGTGGAATGCATTGTCCAGAACCTCCATCATTCCGACAGAGACCGCAGAGTTGTTATGTACCCCCACCATCGATAGACCTTCGATGAACGCCCCGCAGTGGAGCTGATCCCTGAACTCATTTCCTTTGATTGACACCGGTCCGATCTCGACACCGCAACCGGAGATGTTCGAGAGATCACCCGTCATCTCGATCCCGTACCCCCCTCCAATGATCCTGTTGGATGTCAGGTTCGATCCTTCAAATGAAAAATTGGACAGGTTCAACGTGTCAAGATCCACCCAGTCCTTCAGGTCCAATGCCGTATTGCCGGACCCGTTCAATATGAACAGATTGTTGTTGAATTCAATGCTCCCCATGTCCACAGACCATGAAGAAAGATCGGAGGAAACGTTCACCCGCATCCGGAAAGAATTCGTTTCTGAGATCGAACCGGTCGAGTTGAAGAAACAATCCTGCACCACCGCATCACCGATCCGCAACACTTCCGATGTGACATTGTAATCCTTTTCCCATCGGATATGGATCCTGTTGTTGAACAGATGATCATCACGGATAATGAATAAAGAGGCATTCATGAATATCCCATTTCCAGCCCCGGTAATGTTGAAACCCTCGATGATCACGTTATCCGAATCTACCCTGATCGCATCCTCCAAGGTCGAGTTCGATCTTATCGTGGGCATTCCCTCGCCTCTCAAGACGATCGATCTGTTGAGGAGGACCGATTCGTTATAGCTCCCCGAATGGACAAGGACAAGATCCCCATCCGAGGACGCATTGATACCATCCTGTATCGATGTATGGTTCTCTGGACCCGCTCCCCCAACATGGATGATGGATCCAATAAGACCCTGGTATGACAATAAAGGCACCAGTTCAGCTTCCCAATCATATTCGTTCGGTCCGGTTGATGAACAAATATCTTCCTGTCCATGCTCCGGTGGTACAAGCCCTGCAACCACTGGCAGGACCATCATAACAGCCATCAAAGCGACTGCAGCTCTCTGGTCTCTCATCCGATCTCCCTGCTCTACATCTACATTCAACGATATAGAACTTAGCATTGATCGAGAAATAGTAGGGTGGGCCCACGGGGAGGTTGAGTGAATTCACAGAATTCACGATGCCTGAGACAAATAACGGTATTCAGTTCAAACTCACTATTATTTGTCGGAGTGGGTCCGCGGGTACATTAATCAATTAATAATGAGCGGACCCACGGGGATTCGATGTGGCCAAATTTCTTCGAAATTCCGCCCACTTTGATATTTTACGGAACAGGTGATGCGCAAAATATCAAAGACCACATAAAACCACAAGTGGTTTTACTTGCCTTGATGCAAGTGTGCATCAAGATCAAGGTTCGAATCCTTCCGTAGGGATCCTATTACTGGATCATATCAAATAATGAGTAATAGGATGGCGGACCCACGGGGATTCGAACCCCAGTCGCCGGCTCCGAAGGCCGGCAGGATATCCAGGCTACCCTATGGGCCCATGAACTGCCAGCCGTCTGAAAGACGGATGGTAGTTCCTTTGGATGGACCCATATGCAGTTAGGATATTCGATATTAACGCACCCGGGTGGGGGGCTAACCCCTGTATCGTCCCGCTTTGGGAAAGCGGGACCAGGGTACCCTATGGGCCCATGATTTGTAGGGTGAATGGAATGAACCCTATAAATCCTTCGAGGTAGTCGGCATTTACAAACATGACGAGAATCGGGAGGGCGGGGGTTTAACCTGTATAGTCTCGCTTCGGGGAAGCGGGACCAGGCTACCCTATGGGCCCATGAACTGCCAGCCGTCTGAAAGACGGATGGTAGTTCCTTTGGATGGACCCATATGCAGTTAGGATATTCGATATTAACGCACCCGGGTGGGGGGCTAACCCCTGTA
>JAYEPK010000313.1:0-3116 GCA_034723935.1 Thermoplasmatota archaeon | reverse complement strand
CCGACCTCATCATAGACCTCACCATGAAGTTGCAATATCGGATTTGTAACATGGGTCCCACTCGGTGGTTCCAGACGATCCAGTATCGGGGCGATCGTATCAAGGCGGATCATTCTGTTGATCGCCCTTTCGTTGCCAAGGTCATCCTTTGCGATGACCATTATCGAATTCTCCCCCTCGATCAGGTCTACCTCGGTCATGAAAACACCACCATCCACGGCGGTTATTCGATTGTTCACCAGGAGTGTGGAACCGGGATCGACCGTCCCCCTTATGGTGATGCTCTCGTTCCTTGTCAAAGAGGGAGCATACGTGATTGCAACATCCGGCGGAGTAGTATCCTTGATCACACTTATCACCTTCACGGTTCTGGTACCCGTCACGTCCTCGGCGATTATCTTGATCCTGTTCGAACCCTCATGTTCAAGTGCCACATCATGCTCGAACTTGCCATCGGCCAGTATCACGACCTCGTTATCGATAAAGACCCTCTGGGTATCCTCATCAACTGAACCCATCACCATTATCGAATCCCTGCTCGTTCTTGTCCCGTTAAGAGGCGAAAGGATCAGAAGCACAGGTGGATTCGCGTCCCTGAAGACCGTAAGATGGGCAGATACTGCATTTCCAGCTCTGTCTACCGCCCTCAGCGTTATATCGTTCCTACCATCATCGAGAATAGGATTGGTCTTGAAAGACCCATCAGGATGTGGTATCCTGGTGAGTCCAATGTAAAGTTCCGCATCTGAGCTGCATGTCCCCTCGATCATCACATTCGAGGTGTTCGTGTAGAACGGGCTTCCAGGACTGGTAATGATAAGTTCCGGGAACACGGTATCTATATTGAAGGAAACTGTAGAGTTCCCGTACTTTCCATCATCGTTCCTGGCAGTCATTCCCAATGAATGGTGACCATCCGGAAGATTGAGTGGAATGGAAAAGGTATCGCCATTCGGGACGCTTACATCCGGACTTCCATCTATGGATATCCAGAGATCGGTGATAGACCTCCGATCCATTATCCTTCCCTTCAGGAAGAACTCTCCGCTCGATATCCAGGATCCGTTCTCCGGGTGATCGATCGAGACCTCGGGATCGTTCAGGATCACATCGATCTCGACCGAATGATGCTGATTCGCAAAGAAATCCTTGTACCGTGATCCCCCTTCATACTTGACTGAAAGATTATGAGGCGTCATTTCAATGATATTTGTGGTGTTGTACCTGGCAACGACAATGGGCATATCCTCGATCCTTCCATCATCGTTTGCAAGGCCCTGATAGACAATTGTACCGAACCTGTCCTTGATCTCTATATCTGCATTTCCTGCCGGTGGATCGTGGTTTGTATGGACGACAACATCGAAAAGTACGGAACTTCTGACGTCAGCTCCCATATCAAGGACCAGAACCTCCGGGAATGTCGAATTTATCATTAGCAGGTCTGTGGGGCCACTCATCGGGTTTGCAACCTTCAGGAGATCACCTCCAAATCTGGACGGCATGCATCTTTCAAGGATCACGGTAGATGAGTTGAAAAGACCCGATATTGGTGTGAGACCGAAGAGAGTTGATGAAGTGGTGTTGACTACTGACCCTACAACATCCAATGATATCATGACGTTCTCGAAATATAACATTCGAAGGTCTGCCGTGGAGTTCGTCGTTGTGATCCCGCCATCGATGCAATCTGTAATATTGACAACAGACGCATTCAGATATGAACCGTTCATAAGGACCACACCCCAAGAATCCATCTCGGCTACATTGGTACCACAGAGATCCATACACGCACCGGCACCTACTATTCCGGTACCACCATTTTCTATCTTGCTGTTCAATACTTTGAAATCTTTTGACTCGGTGTAAATTCCCATCATCCAATGTTCCATGACAGGCAAACCGCAGTTCCTGATAATTGAATGGTTTATCAATACGCTGGAGGTTCTTTCCGAGCTGAAGGTGTACCTGATGTCTGACCGTCCCCGAACGATCGATCCGTTCCTCACTACCAACTTTCCACCGTTGTGAACTATTATCCATGGTACTCCTTCACAGGTCGAATTGAGGGTGAGGTCTGTATTATCCAGAACAAGTGTTCCGAATATCGAAAGGTTTCCGTTCAGATCGATGCTCTCTGAAGTATATATCTCATTTCCCGTCACTGTCCAGTTGCCATTCTTTTCGATCGAGATGGTCTGGTCCAACACTTCCACTACTTCTCCGGATATATCGCTCACCACATTCAGTACTCCAAAAGTCGAGGACAAAACCACCATTATCATCAACAATATCGAACTGATACCACATACCCTTGCCATGGGGTTCTAATAGAACAAGTTGATTTATAACTTTTCTTGTTCATACTTCCACTGCTTCATTTCAGGTCTCCTGAGGGTCCAGGATCCCATCTTCCTTATTTACAGGGAGCGAATTGGTTCCGTCATCAGCAGGGATCTGCTGGTTTTGAACGTTCTCATCCTGACCAATGGCAGCATCACTTTGGAACGGTTGTTCCATTTCATACCCCTCTTGACCGATCTTTTGAGGAACTGATGTGGATATCTCCTCTGAAGGCAATTGACCGGTGGTCTCTGGAACTGTGGAAATACTTCCTGGAATTTCCTGAGTTCCGATCCCCGGGACCTGTGCACCATATCCTGAACCTGGAACGGTGCCCTCCGGGAACATCTGGTTCGGAGGTCCGGGGTTGTTGTCCGGGACGATTTCCTGTCCCGATGAAAGAGGTTGCCCGACGATCGGAGCAGCTGCAATGGGTTGGGCATCGAACGTTTGTAGTTGTGGATTCTGAGACTGCCCGACTCCCAGTATCGGTCCGCCTTTTCTGGCAGCTTGCCCCAGATATTTATAGGTGACCAATGAATTTGCGGTGTACATCTTCGCATACTGTTCCGGTGTAAAATAATAGACAGATTCATCGATATCACGGAAAACGTAGTACCCGTTGTGTGAAGTGTTGAAGAAAGAAGATCTTTCCTTTATCTTCCTTTTGAACAGAAAGACCCCCAGTGCCAGAAGCCCAATAACCGCCACCACGACAAGAATTATCACGATGATCGAAGTGAGGTTCATGCTCTCCTCTTCGTTTACATTAT
>JAYEPK010000312.1:0-12964 GCA_034723935.1 Thermoplasmatota archaeon | reverse complement strand
GTTAACATCTGCAGTATCGGATTCAAGGCAGGCGATCTCAACGGCTTCAAGGAATGAATCATACACCTCCATATCTATACCCTGGTAATCCTGATCCAGGTTGAAAAGCGTGTTAATGGACCCATATGTCTGCAGGCCCCTCACCGT
The DNA here is from genome assembly GCA_034723935.1 of Thermoplasmatota archaeon. Lineage (GTDB taxonomy): Archaea > Thermoplasmatota > Penumbrarchaeia > Penumbrarchaeales > Penumbrarchaeaceae > JAYEPK01. Next base: position 12,817 of record JAYEPK010000312.1, on the reverse strand, counting down.
AACTTTTGAACCGGGATAAGTGTTGATATCTATCCCGAAAGAGAGATTGGACAACGTGATATCCTCCAGGTACAGGCCGTGGATGGGGCCCCCGAGGTTGATCCCATATGAAGATGGACTCGCAGGTGCTGTCTGATTGACCATGATCCTGGTTGCTGTTATGTTGCCGCACTCACCACCGCAGCCGCCATCGATCCTTAAACCGGTTCCAGAATCGGCCGCATATATCCAGTCAACTGTGATGTTATGGACATTGCTCAAATGGACAACATAGTGGGCGGCCTCGACCCCATACACCCAATGGATATCAACAGGACCTGTATTCGAATAGACCGAAACCACACTGTTGATGTATTTCCCCATCAGGTGATCAAGGTCGTGTCCACCTCCGTTGGAGATGATGACACCGGACCATCCCTGATCGAACAGGATGTTCTTCAACCTCACATCGTCTCCCCAGACACGGATATAATCATGACCTCCGGAGAAGGTGGCATTCTGGATATCCGCGGTTCCCGTATCATTGATGATGATGCCTTTCCAGTAGGATCCGAAAGAGAGCTTGAAGGGGACCAAATCAGAGGTCGCCTCTCCTCCCTGAACCAGAAGGGTCCCCCTGACCCATATCTCTGCCTCATCATACATATTGATGACAGTACCCTTGTTGATGGTGACCGTTACGCCCTCCTCGATTATGACATTATCAACACCAAGATCACCGGACCATGTCTCGTCCGACGTGATCGAACCGTGTTTATCCGGTGCCCTTGAGGGGTGTTCAGACACCACCTCTTCACCTGCTGCCAGGGGCAGCAATGATGTCATCAAAAGTGCCAATGCGATCATCAGTAATCTTATCCCTCTCATATCTTGGTCCCCCTATTGGATATGGAAGGGCAATGAGATATGGGGGTATTAAATAATTTCTTGTGACCAGATGAATATCATCCTGTATCACTCTTCGAGATCCTCTTCACCCCTGCTCTTTCTGGCAACTGCCACTATCGCAATGATGAGTGCGAGGGCGATCAGGAGAAGGACGATGATCACGAGCGTGAGACTACCGGACGGATCGTTCGTTTCACCAAGCTTCGGGAGGCTTGATACCATGCCCGGGTTTGGGTTCTCCCCGTCCTCTGAATCGGTCACATACCACTCCATCCCCTCCTCGGCATCATCCTCTTCGATGATGGCAGTGTACTGCTCCCCGTCCCAGGTCATCGGGAAGGACTCCTTGTTCCCATCCTCATCTTCAACGACCAGGAAAACCTCCTGTCCCTCGTCTCCCTGTGCGGTCACAGTCCAGCCATCCTCGGAGGCTTTCACCTTAACGTCGGTGACCTCCCATTCGCCAATAGGGTCACCGTTGACCGCCACGACGATCTCACCGGTCACGGTGTATTCACCGTCGGATATCGTTACGGTCAATGTCTCACCAGACCCGGTGTAGGTATCCGGATAATCCAGAAGTATGGACAGCCCGTCCACCATTGCATACTCAGAGTCCGATATGGTCAGTGTCAGGGTCTCCATACCGTCAACATCGGATACGTACTCCGAGATGTTCACGGTTTGTGGCACGCCGATATCCACATTGACCGTTAGAGGATCGGTCATGTCAAGGATCGGCTCGTCATTCACCGGAATGATGTCGAACTTCACGTATATCGTGTCGTTGACCATACCATCGTGAATGAGGAACAGCACTATGTCCTCACCGCTCATATCAGGGTCAGGAACATATGTGAAATTATTGGGGACCGTCCCTGTCACACTCACATTGGTCTCATTGAGATATGTGTACGTTTCCACGTTCAGCGTTCCCAGATCGACGCCGATATATTCGGGTAGATACAACAGGTCGTCCCCATCAACATCGGAACCGGCGATGGAGAAGCTGATGGATGTGTCCTCCAGCAGCTCGACGGAGATCACAGTGACGTTCACGCCATCCACATCTTCCACCGAATACCCCACGTCCGTTCCGTTTGACCAGACAATGGTACCCGTGGGAGCGTCGTTCATCGGTGTTACGTTCACAGTAAGAATGGGGTTGATCCAATCCACACCGTCACTCAGGTTCAGCTCGATCTCAAGGATCCCGTTCCAATCAGTCTCTGGAATAATGGTCAGGTTGATCCTCTCCAGATCCCAGGAGAGGGCTGCATGCTGGACGGCGGAGGAGTTCCAGAAGAATGTATCCCCCTCTTCATCCTCGCCATATCCGGAGAGGTTTATCCAGCCGGTTGAATCCTCCTCTATAACAAGTTCCGGAAGGTCCATGGTAAGTCTTGGCGCGTCATTTATTGATAAAACGGTTATGGATACGTTCTCGAAGGAGGTGTTGTCGCCCGCATCCGAGGCGCTGATATCTATCCAGGTCTCTCCGTTGAAATCCTCGACCCCGCCGAAGGTCAACAATGATCCGTTCAGATCGAAATAGATATCAGGTCCGCCCAGTATCTCATATTCAATGGGCTGTCCTTCGGGGTCGTCGAAGTACTCGCTGAGGTTCCAGGTCACCATCTCATCCTCGTCCAGGGTGATCGGATCGGGCAGACTGTTGGTGATCGGAAGGTTCCACTCTATGAAATAATAATCCCTGGAATTGGGGCCGAAAGAACCATCGGTCCAGATCACCCTATCATCAACAAGGGAGGTTATCCTGACTTCGTGTTGATATTCATATCCCACGGTGTCGTTGAAGTAGCCGTAGGGAAGCTCGAGGTCCTCCAGGAATCCATCATGGACATCAATATCAATGGCATCATCCCCATTTTCCAGCTGAATGTTGAGATTGAAAGGGGTGAGATCGCCATTTCCATCTATAGCCCTGAAATCGACCAGCCAGCTCAGGAACACCTCCCCTCCTGAGAGGTTAAATAGGTCCATCGGACCGCTGGTGAAAGTGGTGTTCTTCAACCATACATGGGAATCCGCCTTGAGCCCCTTGATGATAGATTCGTTCCCGTACAGGCTGCAATGCTCGAAAGTGATGTTGATCTCCTCATCGTACCCATTTTTTGTGAGGGACCCGGGGACCATGACGGACTTCACATTTGGCCCGAATGATGTTCCCGTCACGGTCACATCAGACCACTTGTTCGTGGTGTAGGAAATGCCCCACTTGCAATTGTTCACAACACAATCCTCTATGAGCAGATTCTCGATCGTATGGCTGAGGATAATTCCCCAATCTGCCTCATCGTCCTCTGAAAATGTGATATCGCAGTTCCTGACGGTTATATCGTTCGAACCAATGTAGATCCCACCAAGGGTTCCGTTGAGCCTTGAGTTCTCCACCAGGCTTCCATGGCTCTCTCCTGTGAGAAGAACCGCGTAGCTGCCACCATCATCGATTGCGCAGTCATCAACATGCGTATATCTCGCGGATGTTCCGTATATGGAGTAGGTCGTACTATCGATAATGGCTGCCCCTGTAATGTTCACATAATAGCATTGGGACATGTATACGCCATATTTGCATCCTTCAACATGGGGATCGATAAGGTTCAAACCGTTGTATACGGCCATCATGAGGAAACCGTAATTGGCGGAGTCAAGGGCGGTGCAATCTATCAACTGGTTCCCCTCGGAGTTGATCTTGAAGCCCTGGGTCCCACCAATAGCGGTTACGTTCTTAAGATATGAAGGGGCCCCGGAGAGCTGTATATTGAAGGTTCCGCTCCATACCGAGCAGTTCTCCATGTGGATCGAGCCGCCTTCTATCGCCCGTATCGTGTCCCAGGTGCTCCCCTGGACCCCGAACCGGATCGGGGATTCCTCATCACCGATGGCAATGAGATTGCCCTCTGCGATTATCCACGAATCCGTATAGTGGTTATTTAGGACCGCACCGGGCGAGACCGTCACGTTCACGCCCGCCTGTATCGTTACATATCCGAAGGTCTGTGTACCGGACCAGGTCTGGTCGGAAGTTATCGTTCCACTTATATCTGGAAAATCAATGTCCACTTCATCCGCCCCAACCAGATGGCCCATTGGAAGTACGGTCATGGTCAACAGAACTGCAATACTGATCATTATTCTCTGAAGGATCTTATCTCCCATTCGAACACCTCTCGGTTCTATATCTGGAGGTGAAAGGGGCTATTCCTCTATTATATTCTTTGTTTGCAGTGCGAAAAAATTGAGTGCGGAACATTTATTGTTGGTACCTCGATTGTACAATGTGAACGTGAACTTTATGAACTTGCAACCTGTTATCCATGGTCCAAAACGCAATATGTAATACCATCTTGCGTATTGGTTATATGGATCACGAACAGTGATTATGAGTTAATATAACAATGTTGCATAAATGAGGACACTACCTGCCGTGTATTGGTTTTATTACTTCAGAGCCAGCATTCTTTCCAGCGGAGGCTTGTTTCCCTCGATGATCTCGGTGTCCAGTTCGATCTCGGGCCCCATCACCTCAAGGGCCTTCAGAACGTCCCCGATGCCTATCTTCTTCATGTTTGGACATACGGCGGTCTCCAGCGGAATGAACACCTTGTTCGGGATCTCCTTTCTCATGCGGTACACCAAGCCCTCCTCGGTCCCGATGATGAACTCCCTGGCATCGGAGCTCATTGCGAATTTGATCATCCCTTCGGTCGATGCTACCTTGTCAGCCATTTCGATGACCTCCATGGTGCACTCGGGGTGAACGAGGACCAGAGAGGCAGGATGCTGTTTCTTCAATTCCATTATCTGCTCCACCGTGATATCGTTATGAACATGACAGTATCCTGCCCAGATGTGGACCTTTTTATGCGGGAGCTGTGACTGGACGTATGCTCCGAGATTGGAATCCGGAATGAATATGACCTCTTCCTCTTCAAGGGAATCCACCACTTTCACGGCATTGGCGGAGGTGCAGCATATGTCCGCATGTGCCTTGATCTCCGCTGTCGTGTTCACATATGCCACCACCGGAGCTCCAGGGTGCTCTTTCCTGTATGCTTCGAGTCCTTCTACATCCACCATGTGAGCCATTGGACACTGTGAATCCGGAACGGGATGGATAACCTTATTTTCGGGACTCAGGACCTTTGCTGCCTCGGCCATGAAATCCACACCGCAGAAAAGAATGGCAGAATGGTTGACCCTGGTCGCCTTCATGGCAAGTACAAGAGAATCTCCCACGATATCGGCGATGTCCTGGACCTCCGGGACCTGATAATTATGGGCCAGGATGATCACATCCTTCGAAACGGCAATGTCCCTGATCCTTTGTTGAACCTCGCTTAAGGTTCCCATGCCGCTCCGATAGGGAAATTGATTATTAAGTTTTCTCTTCGGTGGATCGATCACTTTTCTCATTTAGGAACCTTCCATCCGCCTTCATGGTATCGAACCCCTGGATCTTTCCTTTGACCCAACCGAGTTTCATCTCTTCATCACGATCGGATGGAATGTATGGCTTGATATCGAGAAGAGGAGTGCCGTCGACAATGTCGATATCCTCGATGGTCAGGATGTTCTCCCTGATATCTATCAGTCTTGTAACGGATAGACCGATGGCGTTCGGCCTTCTTGGAGCCCTTGTCGAAAAAACTCCGGTCTTCCTGTTGTCCAGGAAAGGGACGACCTCGAGGGAGAAATCATCATGAAGATGCAGATGGAACAGCAGCACAATGTGCGAGAACCCGTCAAGCCCCTTCAGACCTGCCTTGTACTCATCGAATATTTCGATGCTCCCCTTGATTCCTTTTCCTGCAGACGGTTGGATCGGTACTCCTTTCGGTTCCTTGAAAGGGGTTCTTATGACCCCGATCGGTTTGAATACGATATTATCCATTTGATCACCCTGCCTCTTGCTTCGACAATAATGCTTCTACCCAGAACCCCAGTATCTTTTAAGACAATCGACGGCTGTCATTCTCTCAACACTACCGATGGGATCAAAATCTCCGTCCTCACTGACGATGGTCGAGATCCCGGCAATTTTCATGGATGATATGTGAAGGGAAACCCTTGGATCAAGGTTTGAAGTTTCAAAGGTTTCAACCATCTGCATTATGGTCCTTCTATCCACTTCCAACCACTTGATCGGAAGAGAGATCATTGCTTTTACGATCTTGACAGCCTTCCCCCTGCCGATATTCTTCTTCAATACCCAGATCACTTCATCGATTACCAGGTATGAAGAAGCACAGATGATGTTCCCATTCTCCACCAGCGAAATGATCTTCCTACAGTTCTTTCCCAGTTCCCCCTGGCCCTGTGCTGCAAATATGAAGATGTTCGAATCGATGTACAATCACATCTCCTCCTCATATCTCTCCTTCAGCATTTTCTTGATATCTTCCATGGACGAACCCACATTGTTGGTCCTTGAGACCTTCTCGAAGATCTCTGATGCACTTTGTTTCTTTGTGAGGATCATCCTGTCCTTATCGACATCGATCTCGATCTCATCTCCCGTATGTATGTCCAGCATATCCCGGATATCCTTCGGTATCGCGATCTGACCCTTTGAAAGGACATTTCTTGAAAGCATTCTAACCACTTGGTTAGATCATGATTAGAATGACTGATTAAACTTTCCTGTGGCAGGAACGATGTCCTCCGGTAGAAACTGTTCGATGATCGTCAGGAAAGGAGATCATCCGGGCTCTTTCCATCCACACTGACCACCTTGAGCTCGCTGGATTTGAACCAGCCGATCTTACCATCGCTGTTGCTGACGCAGACCATCGCGAACTGTCCCTTGTCGACCTCCGGAATGAGATCGCCGAAAACAATGCTCTTGTTCATCGATTGATATGCCCCGAACCCTGTTCCAAGCAGTATGAACTGCTTCCCGGTCTTCACTTCTTCCACTATTGCGGTCATTTTGCTTCCCTTCCGGTTCTTACACTGTATTGCAGGTTGAGAATATAAAATTGACCGAGCTATCGCAAAATATTATTATCTTCTTTCATCTTCCGACCTATCCGGTGGAATAGATGCAGGGCAACAAGTACCTCAGAGAGAACTCCGAAAAGGTCAGAAAGATGCTCGCGGACCGTCGGGTCGAGGCGGACCTTGACGGTTATCTGGAAGCGGACAGCAGGTTCCGGAGCGTCATAGAAGAGGTCAATTCCCTCAAGCACGAGAAGAACATCGTATCGAAGGAGATAAGCTTGGAGAAGGACAGAGAACTGAAGATGTCCAAGATCCGGAGGATGAAGGATGTCAGCCAGCGTCTCAAGGACCTTGATCGGGGATCCGGAGAACTGGACAGGAAGCGAAACAAGATCAGACTGACCATCCCTAACATGCCCCTCGAGGATGTCCCGATAGGATCGGACGAGGCCTCAAACATCAAGATCAGCGAGTGGGGAGCACCGAGGAAGCTTGTTTATCAGCCCAGGGGACATCTGGAACTTGGGACCTCTTTGAACATACTGGACATGGAAAGGGGAGCGAAGATAGCGGGTTCCGGATTCTACGTGCTCAAGGGTATCGGAGCGAGAATGGAGCTTGCTCTTGCACAGTTCATGATGGACATACATAGGGAACAGGGATACCTGGAGATCTGGCCTCCAGCTCTCGCCAACTCCGCGTCCATGACCGGAACCGGACAGCTCCCCAAGTTCGAGGACGATATGTACAAGCTTACAGGGGACGATCTCTACATGGTTCCTACCGCCGAGGTTCCCGTAACGAACCTCCACAGGGATGAGATACTTGAGATGGAAGAGCTTCCAAAAAGATATCAGGCATTCTCACCCTGCTTCAGGAGAGAGGCTGGGAGGCATGTTGGTGAGGAGGGGATAATACGCGTACATCAGTTCTCCAAGGTGGAACTGGTCACCTTATCGACACCCGAGGACTCCGGCAAGGAGCTGGAGCGGCTCACCGATGACGCTTCGGAGGTGCTCCGCAGGCTCGATCTCCCCTTCAGGAAGATCATACTCTGCACCGGGGACCTTACGTTCTCATCCGCCAAGACCTACGATCTAGAGGTTCATTCTCCATTCGAGGACAGGTGGCTCGAGGTCTCCTCGTGCTCCAATTTCTCCACGTTCCAGGCAAGAAGGGCAATGATCAAGTTCAGAAGGAAACCGCATCTGCCAAGCGAGTTCCTGCACACCCTGAACGGGTCCGGTCTGGCTATTGGCAGGACCATGGTTGCAATACTGGAGAACTACCAGAGAGAGGAGGGAACCGTTCAGATACCCCGGGTTCTGAGACCGTACATGTCCGGACTCGAGGAGATCACTTTCCCCACTTGACCTTGAACCCTTCCTTTTCCTCTTCTTTCCTCATAGTCCTTCTCGGAGATCTCTTCTTCTCATCTTCGTCTTCGATGACAGTATTCCTTTTCGGTCTCTCCTCATCTCTCCTGAAGGAATGAGCTCTTTCTTTTACGGGCCCGTCGGATCGCTCTGTTCTTTCCCTTTTCAGATATTTCTGGACAGCTTCATCGATCCTTTCCCTGAACACGAGCCCGAAGAAGATAAGAGTCGTACATATCAGGATGATAAGTGAGATGAAGATCATGGGCCTCCAATCGTAGTACCGACCTCCATCCAGCGGATAATCATCCTTATTGTCCGGTACATTGTCCCCGTCATCATCATTGTCCCTGTTGTTGCCAACGCCATCTCCGTCGGTATCTAGCCACTCTTCGGGATCGTCCGGCATCTCGTCATCTTCGTTCGGAACCCCGTCCCCGTCCCTGTCGGGGTCGTAATTGTCACCGATCCCGTCCCTGTCGATATCCCCCCATTCCGAATTGTCAAGTGGGAATGCATCGTTCTCGTTCGCGTAGCCGTCCCCATCTCTGTCTGGATCGGAGTTGTCCCCGATCCCATCCTCATCGGTATCGAGCCATTCCGTCGGATCCTTGGAGAAGCCGTAACCTTTTGAAACACCGGAGGGGTAGAAGCTGTCGCCTGACGGTTCGTATATGTCCAGAACACCATCCCCGTCATCGTCATCGTCATAGAAGGAACCGAAGCCGTCCCCATCCACATCTCCGTGGACCCTTGGGTCGTACGGGTCATCATCATACGGGTCCGTAACACCGTCTCCATCCGTATCGAGATAATCCTTGAAGATGGTCCTCGTCTGCGATCTTCCAATGAGTCCCGCAAGGTTCTCTGCTTTTACGACGATCCTGTGAGCGGATCGGTTGAAGGATGAGAGGTTCAGCGTTATCGAATACAGACCGCCTTCTCCGATCGGATCACCAAGAGCGACGGAGTAGCCGTCCATCTCAAGGAAAACATACCTGATCCCGGAGCTCTCCCTGATCGACACAAGGACCTTCAGCTCCCCTGTTTGAGAGGAGTTGTCGGCCGGAGAGAGCATGTCAATGATCGGCGGTGATCTATCAACGAATACCTCGAGTTCAACTATTGTGGACCTCAGGCTGGTATCTATTGCCACGAACTTCATGGTATACTTGCCGTCAGGAACGACATTCAGATCCAGTGTTGTCCCCAGATCGTGGTCCTCTCCCCTGAAGGTGAAATAGACCTTTGAGAGGAATGGGTCCATGACATCGGCCTCGGGTGTGAAGTTCCCGGCTATCGCTCCGCCGTCGATGGGCGAGATGACGTTGAGCTCCGGAGCGTTGTTGTCAATGGGAAGATAGGAATAGACAAAACCTTCCTCCTTGAGCCTGTCCTGGGCCCTGATGACAAGAAGATATCTGCCATCGAGAAGGGCGTTGGTATCGATCTTTCCGTCATAGTATCCCTTTGTGACGAATGCACCATCCGGGCCGTTCATTCTGACGGAAGCGAACGGTGTCTCCGCCGGACCTGGTGGGACAGGTCCTGTCCGGTTTCCCCACTCGTACAGGATCGCTTCCACATAATCGATCACACCTCCGTCATCGACATTTGCAAGGATGCTTATCGTGCCCTCCTGAATGGTCCCGTAGGACGGCGCGATCAGCTCGATCTTAGGTTCGTAGTTGTCGAAATAGAGGTCCAGGTAAACGGAATCGCTCTTTCCTGTAATATCCATGGCCCTGATCTCGACCTGATGATACCCTTCATGATGATCATGGGTGTTGAACCAATTATTGATGTCTATGTGTGGGCCTCCGCTTATGGAATATGTGATTGGGATGGGATCCGGGAAATTCTCAACGACGGATGCCAGGATTACCACGTCTCCCGAGACCGAAGAACCATTCGATGGATAGTTGACGGTCAGTGAAGGATAGGTATTGTCGATATAAACGATCAGCATGCCGGAAGATCCGAGCCTTCCAGCAGTGTCATTTGCGGTCACCTTCAGTGTGTAGGCTCCATCCTCAATGGTCGAGACATCCACCTGAGCCTTGTAGATATCCTCTCCCTGGTCTGAAAGCAGACCTTTCATCACTTCTTCATCATCCAGATCGTAAAGTGTGTATCTCACTGTCCTTATGGCACCGTCATCCGTTATTATTGCGTAGATGTTGTCCTTTCCGGTCAGATATCCACCGAACGTTGGGTTGATCATCTCGACGACCGGGGTCTCCCTGTCGTTCACGACAAGAACCTGGGCAAGTGCCTTAATGGAGTTGCCCGCAAGGTCGAAGATCTCGATCTCGACAAAATAATACTTCGAAGGTGCTCCTCCCGTGTTCGGAATGATGTTGACCGATGTGTAATTGTCATCGGTCCCATTCTGGTCATTTCCCATTCCGGTATTGTTGAAGGTGATCGGGGGAAAGAAACCGAGTTCTGTCCCGTCCGCACCTATCATGAAAATATCCGATCCAATATCCCAGGCCTTTATCTCCATGTGGAAGGATTCATGGTCTGATACCGAATCCCTTCCCATGGGATAATGGATCATCACAGGGGTCTCCACTTCCGGGAGCGTGTTGTCGATGATGAACTCTGCCTCTCCGAGACCGACATTCCCGGCCCAGTCGAAGGCCTCGATCAGCACCGTTCTTTTATCCGTGGGAAGGGTGGGAACCGTGACAGGGTCGGAACCGTAAAGGCCGTCTCCGGATAATCCGTCGTTATGGTTTCCGTCGTCATATAGGAGGGCCTCCTTGGTAACGTCAAGGGGTATGTTGGCCACGGCTCTGATGATCTTTGCAGGGTTGTCGGTCGAGTATATGGACCTTCCGATATTGCGGTAAATGGTCTCCAGCTGAGTGGCGGAGGGTGCATAATAATATGCTCCACCTGCGGATGTTGTCGCGATCCTCCATAGATTGTATTCGACCGTTCCGGATTCATCCTTCCAGTAGGCTGTCTTCTCGTCATATTCATAATGGCTTGGAGCGGTGAGCCTCAGAGGAGAATTGGGGGGGTCATAGTGCTCGAGGCCGAGACCTATGGTGTATATCGGTATCGGAGCATTCAGAAGTCCTTCTCTGTACTGATATATCTCGCTCTCTACCCAGTAGTGGCTCCCCGATGCATTATTGTAATAGGTGGTTTCACTTGTAAAAGTGACCCCCCGGTCCTCGTATTTGCCCCAGTGTGTATTAACGAACTTTGAAGTGTTCCAATCATGCCATGGGCAGAGATGGGCAGATCCCTCCTCGTACTGGTAGTGCAGCTCCCTGTTCCAGTCATCGGCGCCGTCGGTGAAGGCGACCACAACAGGTGATGAATCGGCATGCTGAATTGTGTATTTTGTAGCGTTTCCGATGGTATCCCAGATCGGAGTTCCGGATCTTGCCCGTATCCCATCTATCAATGTCCTGGCCTGTGCTTTTCCAGTGTTATTCATCAGTGTGAAGTTCAATGCTCTCTTAGGCCATCCTGGTGCATCCCACCCCTGCCCTCCCGGTTCGCCTCCCTCGTAGAACCTCCATATCGAGACATAGTCAATGTCCCTTGTACTATTGATGAAGGATTTGGCAGCTTTCTTCAGGGCGCCTATCTTGTTGTTATCGGCCATCGAACCGGAATTGTCCAGGACCATTGTGACGTAGATCGGTGCTGTATTATCGGATAATCTTGCCATTATCCTGATATCGTCGCCAGTCTTCGCAGCACCCTGCTCGCCGGGATGATCGACCCACGCATCCTCGACAAATGGAGGTTTCGGGTCTATCGGGACCTCTATCCTCCTCTCAACGAGGTTTCCGGACCTGTCGACGGCCTCGAACCTGACTGTGTGGAAGGACCATGCCCCCTCAACGGTTATCAGATCAGATCCGAAATAACCATCGCTCGCTGCGTTATCATTGTGGTCCCCATCATCGTAAAGGGGTTGAGAGGTGGCACCTCCTATGGGATTTGCCCGTACGATCGTTGTCTTGAGACCTGATTGATTATCATATATTGTCGCGTGGAGCCTTACCCTGTCACCTACCTTGGCAGCTGTTTGGGAGCCGGGATAATCCACGAAAAGGCCGGACAGCGAGGGGGCTGTGTTGTCGATGACGATGGGAATGGACACATCCGAGGAGCGTCCGCCGAATCCCTGGAGGTTCGCCTTCAGGATATGTGAACCATCGGAGAAGAGGGAGGTGTTGAGTACCGCATGGATCATTCCTCCGGACGGAGTTCCCGAGAAAGAGCTGAAAAGAGTATTTCCAATGTAGAACTGAGCAGCCTTGGTGTATTCTGATACTCTCAAGGTGATCGGGATCTCTCCGGTCACGGATGCTCCCCATGTCGGTGCGGTGAAATAACCCCACAGGGGATAATTGTTCACGTTCACCCAGGTAGTATTGTAGTTCTTTCCCGATATGCTGTCGGTCGCTCTGACCTTTATCGTGGTGGCGCCTTCTCCCGTCTCGAAAGTATCCCAGTCGTATGCATATATCTTCCAGTCGCCCGACGCACTGGTGTAGGTCATTCCTTCCCATCCGGAACTGCTCCCCGTACTGAACTCCACCTTCTGCAGCGGG
>JAYEPK010000311.1:1586-13122 GCA_034723935.1 Thermoplasmatota archaeon | reverse complement strand
GAAATCGGAAAAGATAATGTATTTGAATATATCAGTTTAATACATGAAATAATCTCAAGTTGAAAATGAGGAGGAGAATACTGATGCCACTTTCAGCATGCAATACTGATAGGAACAAAAAGCCCATGTTCATAATCATTATTATATCAGACATCCACTTGTATTTTCAGTTGAATCTCTCTATATTTTTCATTATCTATTAGCAAGTTAAAATGCAATGTGAATAAACCAACTTCGTCTATCTGAAAAATGCATGGTAATTCAACAGTTACACCTTCATCAACATCAAACAAAAATATAGGATGTGAGTGATTTGAGATCGAAATATATTCAAGATCATCTACATTGTAGCTTTCTGACATTTCATTCAAAAAAATCTCAATTGAATATGACATCTCATTTCCTTCCATATTCGTTAATCCCAAATACACAGTTTGAACCGAACTAACATTGAAATTAGAGGGATATCGTTCACACTTCTTGTCAAATCCCAACATGTAAAATTCGGTGTATTTCTCATATTCATCCTCTTCTTCATTAATAGTTGGTAAATGAATACATCCGGATGTGACCACTAAGAGGAAAATAGCAAGGACAATAGTATTATTGTTCATCTCAATCCACCATTTTTTCTTATACACCCATCCAGGGAAGCCTGTTCCCGTTCAATTATAATGCCGATCATCGAATATTATCTTTGCCAAGATCTGGTAGAAAGAGTTCCGTTATAGATGCCACTTTCTGTATGCAATATCGATAGGTACCAAAAGGGCCCCTGTACGACGCTTGATCCAGGTTTCATGATCAGAAGATAATAATGCAATAAATGACTCGGATTTATACTGTTTAACAGCAAAACTTAATAAACTCTCTGTTCAGTGTTTGCTGGGAAACGCTGAAGACAGTGACGATCCCCTAACAAAACGGTGTCTTTAGATGTCGATCAACTGGAAAAAACCCCATTTATCTTCCCATGGCTGGACCGGTTCATTAGAGGGAAAAAGAACCGTCGCTCTTGTTCTTGTCTCCATAATGTCTGTATTCCTCATCTCGTCCATCGGCATCATGCTGATCTTCTACGACGGCTCCGGAACGAATAACGATCCGGAAGAACAGATCAGCAAGGGAGATCTGGTAATCTACCTGGACGATCTTCCTGAGAGCTTGAGATCCGGAATGACGGAAGAGGTTACCGGTTCGGTGAAGGATAAAGGGGGGGAGCCTGTCGGGGATGTTTCGGTCTCCATAAACTTCTCATCACCTGATAACAACATATACCGTGCTAAAACACAGCCGGATGGAAAGTTCACTCTAACGTTCAGATCCCCGGTGTCAGAAAGCGAAGGAAACCAGACACTGAGCCTGTTAACATACAAAGATGATTACAAAAGCGACGAAAGGACCTACAACCTCCCGATGACCATACCCGAGACATGGACATTCATGATCTACATGAGCGACTGCGATCTGGAAGCCTGGTCAATATCGGACATCAACGAGATGGAGACGATACCGAACAGCCCATATCTTGACATCATAGTCCAGCTGGACAGGTGGGAGAGCATCTCACCGAAGGATGATATATCCAATGATAACTGGACGACGGCAAAGAGGTTCGAGATACAAAATGATTATGATCCGATAAGAATCGCCTCAACAGAACTCGAGGATCTCGGAGAGATAGATTCCGCAGACCCTGAAGAGTTATCTGAATTTATCTCTTACACGATGGACAATTACATCTCGGACAATTATGCCCTCATCCTCTGGGACCATGGTTCCGGCATTGACGGGGTCTGCTATGAGCAGTCCACGGAAGATGATCAGGTGATCTCCATAGAGGAACTGGGACTTGCACTGGATGATTCTACCGACGGAGGGAACAGACCTCTGGACCTGATCGGATTCGATGCCTGTCTAATGTCAACTATAGAGGTAGCCTACGAGATCGCACCCTACGCGGACAGAATGCTATCTTCGGAGATCACCGAACCGAACTTCGGATGGGATTACACCGCACTCGAAGAGCTCACATACGATCCCTTTCTTGATGTTCTGAGTATCTGTTCATTGTTGATGGACAGCTATATACTTCAGAGCGATACGAAAAGTTCCAGGAGAAGCATGTCCCTTTGCCTCACCGACCTAAAGAAGATCGATACGGTTGTCGAGGACCTTGATGCCCTTTCGAACACGATAAATTCAGCCGGCCCTGCCGAGATCTACAATATGAGGCTTGCAAGAAAATATGCACAACCCATCTCGGATGGAACCTCTTCCGAAGCCGTGGACCTCCAGGACCTCGTGGAAAAGATAAAGGCAATGTCCTCAAATTCCATGGTAATGGACGATTGCGATGAACTGATCATATCCATCGAAGAGGCCGTGATTGAATTCAATACTGTTCAAGGGTTCAGTGATCTGGATGTTGATGGGTTGAACGGCCTATCCATCTTCTCACCGGATTTCAAAGATGTATTCTCATCAAAAGAGGACTACGATGACCTCAAGTTCACAAAGGACACATCATGGTCCGATACACTGATGGCAATGTATGAAAACATGGAACTGGAAATGAAGGAGAAGGTCCTATCCATCGATGTTGACCAGCTATCCTGTCGGACCAGGGACCGAGATGGAAACCACCTTCCGGATACCATGGAATGCGAGTTCTCCATAGTATCTACTTCCGCTGTTCCGGAGGATGCATTTCTCGGGATCAATGTTTACAACCTCCGTGGGATGTACATTGATTCCACCTGGATGAACATTACCATTGAAAGCAATTCAACGAAAGGGATAAACATCATCTTCTATCCTGATGGGGATGATGCCGAATCCGGCCTTTACAGGATCGCAGCTTATCTCTGCCTGGGAAACACCTTCGATCCCTTGAGCCTTCAGGATTATACCAGGACCGGATACAGATGGCTCGAGGTCTTTGATGATGGAACATGATCGCAACTTGGAAAGATATCATTTCACAACGGCATTTCAACGCTGTACCGGTATTATTATATCACTCTCCTGACCAGTAAATATCATGGATCTAGCGGAGGCTGAAGGAAGAAGCCCGGCCCGGTTCAGGAATGTTCTCTCCATTTTGCTCCATTGCGCTTTTGTTTCATTTCTCATGTTCCAACTGCTTCCCGTACCACAATTTTCCGATGTTTGCGATACGTATGCCGTGCCCACAATAGGCGGTTCACGGTCAATAGATGATGTGACCAGCTGCAGGATCTTCGAAAGATACTACAGCGCACCGGGTGCCGGGATAGGTGCCTATTTTTGGGCCGGTGATGTGAACGGTGACAATATCTCGGATATTGCAATTCCTGCCCAGGGTGCAACCGGGCTGAACGGGGTGGCCCAGGATGGAAAGGTCTCGTTCCTCTACGGTGGAGAGAAATGGAACTGGACCGATCATGATCTTGATACCGAGGAACCCGATATCCTGATCATCGGTGCGATACCGAAATCGGATCCGAACGACCCTCTGGACTTCCAGCATGAACACAAACTATCAAATCATATCGATGCCGGGGATATCAACGGTGATGGTTATCGGGACATCATTTTCACTTATACACTGATCGTGAATGGAGGAGCAACTCCGGGCATCGTTGGTTTGATGGGAATCGAGGGCGGATGGAATGATATCATACCTTTTTCCATGAAAAGACAGCCTTCAACGGATCATGAAATACGTAATTTCGGAACATGCGGTGATATCCAGACATCCAGAGATCTTCAATATTCCGATCACATCGTTGTCGAGGATATTGATGATGACGGGATCGACGAGATCGCAACAGGTTTTTTTAGATCGTCAAATACCAATAGGGTCTTGGTCCGGGGCATGTCCACCAGTGATCTTCTGGATATCCACGAATATCCGGGTGTGGCCTCGAGGATGGGGAAATCAATTGCAATTGGAGATATAGACGGGAACGGATTCAAGGATATTGTGTTCGGAGCACCAGGAGCCGATCACAACGAGGCAGGTCTGGTAGATGCCGGAGAGTTCCATATACTGTGGGATCTGAACCAGGCCTACAATGGAACAAGCCTCGCCAGGTCCGATATCGATGTCACTTTCACGGTCCCGCGATCACATTCTAACCTTGGAGATCATATCATTCTTCGGGATATTGACAGTGATGGAAAGGATGACATCATCGTTGGGGCTCCCGGATGGGATGGTGACGGGAGTGATGAGGTTGACATCGGCGAGATATATGTCATCAAAGGAGACGTGAACGCATCCTTTGCCAGGTACATGGACGTGAGACAGACAGCTCATAGAATACTGAGAGGTGTTGATGGAGAATGGGAACAGGACCGAGAGACCTATCCCGGCAGCAGGATCGGTAGAATGTTCCAGATTTGCGATACCAACGGTGATGGCTCGATGGAGATCGTTGTGGGGGATCATTCAAGGACCGGAATGGATGATTATGGACGGATCCTTTCAATGAGGGGGGAGGTATCGATCTTCGATCTTGCGTCGATCATGAACAGTAATGAAAAAATACACTATCTCTCAGATGATGCATCGATAATGACGATCACCGGAAGGGAGGAAATGGATTCATTCGGCTACTACATACAGACCTCCGATATCGATGGCGATGGGTTCGATGATATACTCATTGGTTCTCCGGGTGGGGACGGACCCGGGAACATGAGACCGCGCTCCGGAGAGATCGATATCATCAGAGGTAGTGGTCTCCGAACATTTCCACCGATCGTCTCCGGTGAAGGCGCACGTGCTCCTTATCTCTTCAGAGGTGGAGGATCGATAGATCTATCCATCCCTTTCAGTTATTCAAAAGGAGCGGAGCATATTACAGGCATCTCACTCGAGCTGGATCCACATGATGAAAATATCATCCTCGGCATCGAAGGAAACAATATCGATATCAGGAATGACAGGTTCGATGCGGTAACGATCGACAGGGAAAACAGCGGTTTTGCTTACGACGGCATCAAAGGAAGTGCGAAATTCATCTTCGATCTGAATTGGTTCACCCCCCTTTCCGGTCCTCTGGACATTTCATACACCTTCATCTTGGATACCGGGGAAACACATTCAAGAGCCATCAAGGAGATATTCGTGATATCAAGGGATATCCATATTCAGGGCGTTTTATCCACTATGGTCAACAACGAGAACCCTCTTGGGATCGGTCAATGGTTGAGACCAGGTGATCATCTGAAAACAGATTCCATTTTTCTCGTATACAATGACAAAGACCAAAAAGAAGTTCACGAGGGACCATTTACTTGGGAGCTTCACTTGGACCGGGACCTTGTGGGCGATACGGAGAACCGTGATGACTGGTCGCTTTTATTTTCCGTACCCGAGAAGGATCCTCTGCATTACATCCTCACCGCCTGCCTCTCTTCAAGCGGTCCGGATGGTTTTCCACCAGAACACCTACCGGCAGTAAAAGGATCAAGAACATTGGACCACAATGTCGATCTCGAGCCTCCCCTGGAGCCCAGGGAGCTTGTTGTGACCTCCGGAAGTAACGAGGTATCCGGGTACGATATGAAAGGAGAATATTCTGTTTTCTGGAAGGATATGCTTGGAACATCCGGGGATCCGAACGGATCCGGGGTCAAGGAATACATCATCGATCAGGGGGGGCATGGAACCTTCCGACCTAAAAGGACCGGAGGTCTTTTCGGTACCTACTATACAGATGAAAAGGGTCTTTCTGTAGGACTTGAGAGGATGGATGGGATCGTTGACTTCAACACCACCAGATGGGGTGACTTCGGTCCGGAGCCAAATTACATACCCCCGGAACATTTTTCCATCAGATGGTACGGATGGATAAGGATGAAGGACACAAGGGATCATTTCTTCAGACTCCGGGGAAGCGGTCATGCAAGTATGATCCTTGACGGAGAGATCGTCATCGATGGAAGCTGCAAGGGAAAGGGTGTCACCAGCGACGCTCTGAACCTTCAGGGAACAGAAGAATACGAGGTGGAAATATATTTCACACATGACATGGGCCCTTCCTGTTTTTCCTTCCAGTACAGGGATGACATTGGCGGGTTCTCTCCACTTTCAGAACAACTCCTGCTTCATCCTTCAAATACGATCGATATCAAGGTAGAACAGGACAAAATGGGACTCCTTGTCCGGTGTATCGACTGGAGCGGTAGATCATCCATTCCATCAAAAGGGGAGGGCATACTGGATGATGACCCCCCTGAATTTGATATTTCGAAGGTGAGCACATGGTACGGGAACGCATTACCGGAAATAATCGTGACCATCAATGAACCATTATCTTCAGGCAAGGAGGGGTCCGGACTCGACCTGGATTCCATCATGATGATCCTGGATGATAATGAAGAAAAGACCTTCGGCCCGGAGGAATGGAAAATAATAAAGATCAATGAACGGAACGGGATCGTGAAGAACGTATCCCTGATCTTCGAACCCGTTCTTTCAAGGAATTTCAAGGGATCCATATCTTTCTTCGCCAACGACCTTGTGGGAAATACTGGCGCATCCAGAAATCTTTTCATTGGGGTTGATATGGAACCTCCCGAGATCCTCATGCTGTCCCCCAACTCCGCAGTCGAGCAGAGATCCGGGAATATTGAGTTCGTCGTCCGTGCATCCGATCATGGAAGAAGCGGTGTGGATCGCTCAACCTTCAGCTTCAGGACCGGGGGGGATGATACTTTCTGGTCAGAATGGAAGAGCATGAACGGAACAGATACGGATGATACAAAATCCATTGCCTGGACATTTTCCATGGAATATGGCACGACCAGCATACAGTTCCAGGTTTCTGACCTGATGGGTAATGTGGGAAGGACCAACATCTATGACATCGCTGTAATGGCTCCCCGGATCAACGAGCTTCCTGTTCCCGTGATAAGTTCTCCGTTATCCGGCTCCACGTTCAACACAAAAGATATCGTTCATCTGGATGCGACGGGAACATACGACGATGGAAAGGGACCTTTGTCCGAAGTTCGGCTCACATGGATCTCCAACATCAGCGGGATCATCGGGAACGGGGAAGAGATGGACATATATCCTGAACCAGGGTTCCACAGGATCACCCTCTATGCCGATGATGGGATGCCTGGACACAATATTTCAACCTCTGTTAACATAACGGTAATTTTTACAGATGATAACGATGATTCCGAACAGGATGAACCCGGACCGAACATAGAAGAGAGGACAGACCCTGCTTTTTTCATTCTCATTGCTCTCCTTGTAATGATCCTTATCATATTCATTTCCCTTCTTGTTGTCAGATACACCAGAAAAGATGATAAACAAATATTGATCAAGATCAGGGAAAGGACAGAGGACGATCTCTCGTACAATGATCTCGAAGAGGACAGATGATCCATCTATCACTTCATACCCTTCAGATCAAAGGTATTCTTCACAAGGGGATGATACTCGAACCTCTTGATCCATCTTGTCTCCGAGAGGGAATGGTTGCGTATGCTTGGTATCA
Source organism: Thermoplasmatota archaeon (assembly GCA_034723935.1). GTDB lineage: Archaea > Thermoplasmatota > Penumbrarchaeia > Penumbrarchaeales > Penumbrarchaeaceae > JAYEPK01. The sequence continues at coordinate 5,617 of JAYEPK010000311.1, read as the reverse complement.
TCTTGAGATGATCGTTGCTCTTAAGGAACTGATTAAAGGAGCTCATGCCCTGGTTGTACTGGACATAGTTCTCATATGCTGCCAGCATCATCATCTCTGTGGGTCTGCTCACAAGGAATATAGTATCTTCCTGTAGAAGATCCCTGTTCTTGACCGACCCCTCCACAAGGGGGTTCTTGGGATCTATTCTGGCATGGAAAAGGGACAGTATCGAGTAATCCAGTCTTGAAAGATCCGGCATCTTAAGCGATGCCATGTATCCTTCCTTGATCAGCAGGTCCTTGACCCTTGATATCGTGTGCCTTGAATGATCGATAAGCAAGGCAAGCTTTGAGGCAGATATTGAAGGATATTTCACCAGGTAGTACAATATCTCCTTCTGCTTCTTTGTAAGGTCTACATCATTGGGCACTATGGGACCGATGTTCTTCGGACCAGGGAAAATGGAATCCTTCTGATAGAGTTCTCTGTCCTCGATCTCGATATCGGAGAACAGACCAGGGTCATTCACCTTTAACTTGTTATATATCAAAGGGGCAAGATTGAAATATCGATGGATCTGTGATATCTCGAACGGAAAGAGCACCTCGATCGGGAGCTCGATCTCGAGAAGATTGAGGTCCGCAAGCATACGCATCCTTTCATGGGATATTCTCATTATCCTGGTTATGTTCTGGGCGATGGAAAGGGAGAAGCCTCTGTGGGATTCCCCTATCGATAGGACCATCTCGGGATATACTTCGACGGTCCTCTTGGTGTTCTTTATCCTCTCATCAATTGAAACCGAGGGATTGAAGTCACTGTAAACAGCAGCTAGCAGTTCCATACCGATCTTCGGGAATATCGGAACATTGTATTCCGTTACAGCTCCGGAAGCTAGAAGTCTGGCCTTTGCCGAGGCGAAGGTCGAGTTGGGCAGCGACAATCTGTCAGCGATCTCCCTGTCCTTTTTATCAGGAAATGTTACAAGACCTAGCAGTGCGAGTTTTTCGTTACCTGAAATATCCCTCATGTTGTATCAGCTGACCTCCAATCATCATCGAGTATTTCAATTTTATGAATTAATGAGCAGTATATTATCGAATGTCTTCCACATATTCGTATTTATCATTTGAATATCATTTTTTGGTAACATATATATACTGGAACCCAAATAATCCAAAAAGCCCACCTGGGCTATCGATCGGAGGCATAATATGGGACTTACCCTGGCACAAAAGATCCTGAAAGATCACAGAATGGAAGGTGAAGAGAAGATTGGTGAAGAGATCGCGATCAAGATGGACCATACGCTCACACAGGATGCCACCGGAACAATGGCATACCTGCAGTTCGAAGCCATGGGTCTGGATCGTGTTCAGACCGACCTTTCGGTCTCCTTCATCGATCACAACATGCTTCAGACAGATTTCAAAAATGCGGACGATCACCGTTATCTCCAGTCAATAGCAAAGAGATACGGCATCGTTCTATCAAAGGCCGGGAATGGTATATGCCACCAGGTTTTCTTTGAAAGGTTCGCCAGACCTGGAAAAACGCTCATCGGATCGGATTCCCATACACCAACAGCCGGTGGTGTTGGTCAGATTGCCATCGGAGCAGGTGGCCTGGATATCGCAGTTGCTATGGCCGGTGGGGCATTCAAACTCAAATATCCAAAGATCATGGGCATAAAACTTTCCGGAAATCTCTCTGATGGTGTTAGCGGAAAAGATGTGATCCTCGAGGTTCTGAGAAGAATTGATGTCAAGGGAGGAAGAGGCTACATCCTCGAGTATTTCGGACCAGGCGTTACCGGTCTCTCCGTCCCCGAAAGGGCTACTATAACAAATATGGGAACAGAAACAGGTTGTACAACCTCGATTTTTCCTTCCGACGCATCTACAAGAAAGTTCATGAGGTCAATGGGAAGAGAAGATGAATGGACCGAGATGAAAGCTGATGATGATGCAAAGTTCGATGAGATTATGGAAATCGATCTCTCGAAAATTGTCCCGCTTGCTGCAAGGCCTCACTCTCCCGGCGATGTGGTCCCTATTTCAGAACTTTGTGGTAAAAAGGTCGATCAGGTCTGTATCGGATCATGCACCAATTCAACATACAGAGACCTCACGACAGTTGCCCACATGGTCAAGGGAAAGAGGGTTCATGAGGACATCTCTGCCACGATATCGCCCGGATCAAGGACGATCATCAGGGAATTGATCAAGACCGGCGCATACGGGGATCTTGTCGAAGCCGGGTTCAGAATGCTTGAAAGCGGATGCGGACCATGTATAGGGATGGGACTTGCTCCCAACACCGATGCAGTATCTGTCAGGACCTTCAACAGGAACTTCCCGGGCAGGTCCGGAACGAAATCCGCAGCCGTTTACCTGGTATCTCCCGAAGCCGCGACAGCGGTCGCCCTTACCGGTCAATTCTCCGACCCCAGAGAACTGAAAGGGATAGAGGGTGTCACTGAACCGGAACAATATTCCATCGATAATAATCTGTTCGTGAAACCTCTACCGTTCGAAGAAGCGGAAAAGATCGAGATCATCCGGGGCCCGAACATACAACCTCTTCCTGACTTTCCCCCACTGCCGAAGGAACATGAAGGAGAGATACTGATCAAGGTTGAAGACAATATAACAACCGATCATATCATGCCAGCAGGTGCCAAGATCCTCCCTCTCCGGTCCAACATTCCCGCGATATCAGAGTATGTGTTCTCGCAGATAGATGAGAGCTTCTCAAAGAGAGCACTTGAGAAAAATGGAGGCTTCATAATCGCCGGGGAGAACTACGGCCAGGGCTCTTCCAGAGAACATGCTGCCATTGCCCCGAAATACCTGGGAGTAAAAGCGGTGATCGTCAAGTCCTTTGCAAGGATACACAGAGCGAACCTTGTCAACTTCGGTATCCTTCCCCTTTCGTTCAAGGACCCTTCAGACTTCGATAAGCTCGATCAGGGAGATATGCTCCACATTGACCTGTCAGATCTTTCATCGGAACTTGTTCTGGAAGCGAAGGACAAGGATCTCAGGATACACCTTGTACATGATCTGTCCGACAGGGAACTCAATGTCATTAAGCAGGGAGGGACCCTGAACTACACCAAGAACCAACTTAAATGAGAAGGCAATGAAATGACATTGACGATCAGACTTAAGCGGGAAGCTCAAGCAGGTTCAGAAGAGAGAGAGGACTGCATTGTCAAACTCACTCCTGCTGAACCGGGTACAGGCATCAAGATCGATATAGAGGGGAAATCCAGGGATTTCTTCAGAGATGAGATATTCAAAGTATTCGAAGAGACCCTCAAGGGTATGGGGATAGAGGATGCTCATGTCTGGAGCAAGGGTCGGAGCCCCTTGAACTTGACCATCGTCGCAAGAACGAAAGCAGCTGCCATCAAGGGAGGTGCCTTCGAATGAGACTGAGACGCTCGAGGCTCTACGTCCCTGGCAACAACCCGAAAATGATCCCACCTGCAGGTCTTTACGGAGCGGACGTGATCTCCCTGGACCTGGAGGATGCAGTTGGTCCGGATTTCAAGGTAGATGCCAGGATGTTGGTTTCAGAAGCGCTCAAGGTGGTCGATTTCGGCCCGAACGTGGAAGTGACCGTCAGGATCAACCCGATAAACACACCCTGGGGAAAATGGGACATCAAACAGATCGTCTGCAAGGAGCTTGACGGAATATATATTCCCAAGGTCGAATCAAGGGAAGATGTGATCCAGGTGGATGAGCTTGTAACTGAAATGGAAGAAAGAAAGGGACTTGAGATCGGTCGGATCAAGCTCTTTGCCACAATGGAGACAGCAAAAGGAATTCTGAATGGCCCCGAGATCGCAAGATGTTCAAAGAGATTGGAAGGTATAACAATAGGGGCCGAAGACCTTACAGCGGACCTCGGAGGTGAGAGAAGTTCCGACGGACTTGCCATCCACACTTCAAGACAGTTTATCGTTCTTGCAGCAAAAGCCGCTGGCATACAGGCAATTGACACCGTATACTCCGACTTCAAAGATAAAGAGGGTCTCA
>JAYEPK010000311.1:0-1576 GCA_034723935.1 Thermoplasmatota archaeon | reverse complement strand
GGATATGATGGAAAAGCATGCATCCATCCAACCCAGATCGAGATCATCCATGAAGTGTTCAATCCTTCAAAGGAAGAGATCGAATATGCCGTCAAGGTCAAGAATGCGATCGAGGTGGCAAAAGCGAAAGGGTCCGGGGTCATCGCTCTCGGAAGTAAGATGATAGACCGGCCTATAGTTATCAGAGCGGAAAAGATCCTTGCCAGGGCTGAAGCTGCTGAAATTCACGTACCGACTATAAAAGAGATCGAGGGATCAAGCGCGGAAGTGCAAAATGGCGGAGGGGAGTGAAAAATGGTCAAGATCAATGATATCGAATGGGTAGAGAATTCGATAGGGCGGAAGGTTCCAAAGACCATGAACGGAGAGGATCTCTTCCCCTATGAAGGACCATTTGCACACAGGCCGCACAAGAAAAGAAAATATGGCCCCAAGCTCGATTACATGGCGGATCAGACCTCAGAACTTCTTTCCACGCTCTCGGAAGCCATCAACAAGGTTGGCCTGAAAGATGGAATGACCATCTCATTCCATCACCATTTCAGGAATGGAGACATGGTGATGAACCTTGTTCTCGAGGAGATCAGGAAGGAAGGGATCAAGAACCTCACGATCGCACCATCTTCCACTTTTCCCTGCCATGAGGAAATGTTGATCAAATGTATCAAAGAGGGTGTAATTACAAAGGTCGAGGGCGGATCTGCAAGAGGCGAATTTGGAAGGCTTGTAAGCACCGGCGAATATCTGAAGCAGCCGATCAACATACGTTCTCATGGAGGAAGGGTCCGTGCCATTGAAGCAGGTGACATACGGATAGATGTTGCTTTTATCGGCGCTCCTTCGGCCGATGAGCTTGGAAATCTCAACGGGGTCAATGGACCGTCCGCCTGCGGGACCATCAACTTTTCATTCGTTGACGCAAGATTCGCAGATCACGTGATCGCCATCACGGACAATCTTGTCGATTATCCCAATTTTCCGATGTCCATCAGCCAGGAACTTGTGGATTATGTTGTGGTAGTCGATAATATCGGAGACCCCACCAAAATAGCCTCCGGTGAGCTCAGAATAACCAATTCACCGACAAGGCTCAAGATCGCCAAGGACGCAGTGAGGATCGCAGATCTTCTGGGTTACGTGAAACAGGATATGAGCTTCCAGGCAGGTGCCGGAGGTATCTCCCTTGCCTTTACGGATTTCCTTCACACCAAGATGGTTGAAAAGAATATTTCTGCCAGGTGGGCCCAGGGAGGGACCACAAAGTTTCTCGTGGACATGCTGAAGGACGGTACCGTCAGGAAACTGATCACGGGACAGGCTTTCGATACCACAGCGATAAGTTCCATGAAGGAGAACCCGAAGAACCATGTCGATCTTTCGATAGGTGCCTATGCAAATGTTCACGGTAAAGGTTGCACGGTGAACAAATTGGATGCAGTCGTTCTTGGAGCATCCGAGGTCGATCTGGATTTCAACGTTAATACAGCCACACTTTCAAATGGACTGATTGCAGAGCCTGTTGGTGGTCATTCTGATACTGCAGCAGGTGCGGGCCTCTGCATCATAACGATACCTC
>JAYEPK010000310.1:0-3179 GCA_034723935.1 Thermoplasmatota archaeon | reverse complement strand
AGAGCAGCCTTTCCATATCATCCACAAGCTTTGCCGTTGCGAATGTGTCTCCCTGGACAAGAAGGAGCGGTATGTTCATCTCATCCGCTCTGGAGATGATATTGGCCGGAGGAACCTGATTGTTCGTCAACACGATCCCTGCTGTATCCGATTCCAGAGCCCCGAGTATTATGTTGATTCTGTCACCGGAGGTGATTATGAGCTTGCCTTCCCTCTTGAAGAGCGGGCTCTCTATTGCCTTGCTTCCTGTCATCGCTCCCACGAATATGTTCTTCACGATGCTCGAGAGCCCCCTGTTCCCAGCAATTATCTTTGCGAACAGGACATTCGAGATATGTTCCATGGTGAAGTAGGTAAGGTCCTTCATGTAAGGGATAAGGCCGAGTATGGGGGCTTCCAGTTTCCTGAAGATCTCCTCGTTTACCATCATGAGGTCCTCGGGATCGTTCACCTTGTTGATGATGATCCCCTTGAACCTGACCTCCTTTCCCCGGAGGTATTCTGTGATGAAAAAGACCTCGTCAACGATCTTGTCCTGCTCCCCGCTGAGAACGAAGATGAGTTCAGCATCAAGTGTCCGGGCAACTGTTACGGGGTCAAGATCAAGCGATGAGCCGTAGGAGAGGTCCCTCCCACCTTCTATGAACAGTATGTCGCAATCCTTCTCGATCCTCTCCGCCATTTCTCTCAGCTTCTTTACGATGCTCTCTCTGTCGTACATGAACCTCAGTTTGGAATGGTCGAACCCGAGGCTCAGGTCCTCGGGGCTTTCATTCAGATCGAACAGTGAGCTTATCAGGACAGAATCGTAGTCCAGGAGTCTTTTCTTCCTGTACAATATTCTCTCCCCGAAGGGTTTCATGTATCCGATCTTGCTCTCTGTGCTCTTTCCGAAGCCAACCACGAAGCTGGTCTTTCCTGCTCCCCTTTCCATCGATGCGATGACGATCCTTTTCATTTCAAGACCTCCCTGTCCATTGCGATCATGATCCTGATATCCACTACTTTCACACCTTTCCCTCTCTCGAACACGAAGAGAGGATTTATCTCTATGTCGGTTATCCTCTTCACTTTCCTCAGAAGGGTCCCAACCTTTATCATGACATCTATCAATTTCTCAATGTCCTTGCTCTCTTCTCCCCTCACTCCCAGCAGTAAAGGATAGGAGCGGATGTCCTTGAGGAGAGAATATATCTCGTCTCTGCTCACCGGAAGTGCTCTGAACGAGACATCCTTCATCACCTCTACATAGATGCCCCCGAGACCGAACATCAGTATGGGCCCGAAGGACCGGTCCCTTCTTGCACCAATTATGGTCTCGAGTCCCTGTGGGATCATCTCGGCAACCTCAATCCCGTCTATCTTTGCATGTTGGTCGTAGTTCTTCGCATTCCGGATGATCAGTTGGTATGCATCCATCACCTCTTCCCTGTTATCCAGGTTGACGGCCACTCCTCCCGCATCGCTCTTGTGCAGGATATCGCGGGATACTATTTTCATAACAAGAGGATATCCGATATTCTCGGCTCCGTTCACGGCTTCCTCTATGCTCTTTGCGATGAAGCTCTTCGGGGTGGGGATCTCGGATGCATCCAGTACTTTCTTTGCCTCATGGGCAAGAAGGAAGTTCCTCCCCTCGGAAAGTGCATTGTCAATTGTAATATTTACGGTATCCATATCGATCTTCGTTTCTGCGATCTCCCTTATTACCCTGGCCTTGCTCTCACGGAACCGGTGAAGAACTCCAAAGCAGGAGACCATCTCGTAAACTCCCTTGAACGCCGGGAGGCCGTTCTCCTTCAGTTCGTTCACACATTCCTCCACCTCGCGTCCGCCCACCAGCGAAAATGCTATCGGCTTTCCTCTGGACATGTACTCATTGTGTATGATCATGATCATTTCCTTGTACTGTTCCTTGTTGAAATCCGCTGTTTGACAGTAGAGGGCCATGACACTGTTTATTCTCTCGCTCTCCAGAGCAGCGATCAGAGAGTCCTTGTAGACCTCAGCTGATCCCTGTCCCGTTATATCTATGGGGTTCTTGGTGGATCCAAAGCTGGGGATTTTACTCTGAAAGGTTTTCTTGAGGTGGGCAGGTTCATCCAGCATTTCAATATTGTACTTCTCGCAGGCATCCGTTGCAAGGACACCTATCCCACCACCGTTGGTTACTATGACATTGGAGTTGCCTTTCGGAAGCGGGGTGTCGGCAAGGAACTTTATCCAGTTGAACCCCTCGTCCAGGCTTTCTGCCCTGAACACACCGCTCTGCTTCATCACAGAATCGAACACCTCATCTGACCCTGCAAGGGAGCCGGTATGCGATGCAGCTGCAAGAGCACCTCTCCTGGACCTTCCTGACTTGATGACGACCACGGGTTTTTCCCGGGAGATCTTCTTAAGGGATCCCAGGAGTTTCTCGCCTTTTGTGATCCCTTCGATATATATCATTATGACCTTTGTGCTCTTGTCCCTTGCAAGGTAATCCAGGAAGTCGCTTTCATCCAGATCCGATTTATTTCCCAGGGAGACGATCATTGAAAGTCCGATACCTTCCGTTGCGGTCTTGCCGATCATTGCGATGCCAAGAGCACCGCTCTGTGTGATTATTGCGACCTTCCCCTTCTTCACTCCCTTTGGCCCGAAGGTAGCATTGAGGTCCACCTTCGAGGAGTATATACCGAAGATGTTCGGTCCGAGTATCCTCATGCCGTAGCTTCTTGCCGTATCGACGATCTTCCTTTCAAGTTCCGAATCTCCGATCTCGGAGAATCCTGATGTGACGATCGTCAGGAAGGAAACGCCTTTCTCTCCACAACGTCTGACCTCTTCCAGAACAAAGGAAGCAGGAATGGCAATGACCGCCATGTCCACCGGACCTGCGATGTCGGTTATCTGCCGGTGCGCTGGTATTCCGAAGATCTTCCCTCCTCTGGGATTTATCGGATACAGTCCACCCTTGTAGTTTCCGGATATTATGTTGTCCATCAGTTTGTATCCTACCTTCCCCACGACACTGCTTGCTCCGATGACCGCCACGGAGCGTGGTTCGAAGAACCTCTTGATGTCTGGACCGTTTTCCATTTATCCTCACCTCTAAAAGGTCATGTTCAGCTCGAATACCCCTTCCGAAATTCTGGTCTGAATGTGAAAACCCATGCTCTTGAAGAGGTGAAGCA
>JAYEPK010000309.1:0-3184 GCA_034723935.1 Thermoplasmatota archaeon | reverse complement strand
CAACTCTTTCGCTTTCGCCTGCATAATAGTATGTGTTGCCTCTGCTTTTTTTCTTGAAGATGTATCCTGCCATGTTATCATCATGTACAGTAACTACAACTATATATAATTTGTGTATAAATATGTTAGTAACTACCAATAAATTTGTACAGCCCCTCCAATATGAATAAAGGTGTTGAAACAGAGAAAAATCAGGACTCAATAGCTAACTTGTAAAGTCCGGATCTCAAGAAGTCAATAAGTGAAGATGGGAGCCCTCTGGAAGAATTTCAGGTCCGCCTGGATCAGATCAAGAAGATCAAGTTTTTGACAATGGAGGGATTCCAGGCAGAGATGGAAAGGATATCCACCATCCCGGGAGCCTTAGAGGAGGCCACCAGGATAAAGGATGAATGCATGAGCCGAGCCGGTCCACATGTAGAGGAGATCGATAGGTTGCTCAAGGATATCAGAGGTTGATGGATCAACAATTTATAATTTGGCTTGAGGGTAAGATCCGGGGTTGGAGATACTAATCGTGATGCTTTTCTCCGCAGATCGAATGAAAGATCAATTGGACCTGTGTTTACCTACAAAGATTTATTAATGACCATATCCCTAACAGTAACCATGGTTACCGGAATGGCCATTACCCGTCATGAGATTGAATCCATAAGTGATCATCAAGGGTGGATACTGCTCTATGGCCGAAGAAAGGTTGGGAAAACATTCCTTGTCAGAAATTTCATCAAGCACGATGATTATATTCTGATAAAAAGAGGTGGAGGGGCCCTTTTCGAGAAAGGACCTGTGAGGTCCTGTGATGACAACAAGCTGGCAATGGACCTTATAATCGATCGCATCAAGGATGGAAGGACCATCGTTGTCGATGAATTTCAAAGGCTCCCTGATGAGTTTCTGGATAGATTGCAGATGGTCCATCCCAGGGGACGTGTACTTCTTCTTGGATCTTCCATGAAAGTGGCAAAGGAACTCCTTTCTTCCAGATCACCTCTCCTTGGACTTCTGGGCGAGGTGAAGATGGGGCTTCTTTCTCCCTGTGAGATTTTTTTTGGACTTTCGGAGGTCATGCCTGCCCAAAAAGCCCTGGAATTGGGAACCTACCTCAGAGATCCGTGGTCCATCCCATACCTGGGAGGTTCTCCTTCCGAGACGATGGAAAGAATATTAAACCGGTCCAGGGAAGCGATACCTGCTCTTATCGGTGAGATATTCCTCTCCGATGAAAGATACCTTTCAAGGGTATATGAAGGGATACTACGATCCCTTGCAGATGGAAAAACGACCTTGAAAGAGGTGGCGGACCAGCTTCATTCCAGAGGATTGATCAAGGCGAACGACCCTTCATTGATCCGGCAGTACGTATTGATAATGATCTCAATGGACCTGATCCAGAAGATACCTGTCAATAACAAAAAGGGAAATTACTACACCATAAGGTCGAAGATAATGGATCTCTATTATTATATCGATGAGAAATATGGTCTGGACCTTGGAGGAATGGACCTCGCCATGGAAGTATACAAGGAGAGGTCCCCCAGACATATCGAATCGTTCATCGGGGAGCTTCTCGCTGAGATCATGGGTGGGGTTTTCGAGTACCAGATGGACCCTGATAGAGAGCTGGATATAATGATTAAGAGACGAAATAAGATGATCCTTGTAGGAGAGGTGAAATGGTCTGACAGGGTGAGAAAGAAAGACATCGAGACCTTTTCAAGAAAAGTTGAAGGATTGAATTGCAAGAAGATACTGATATCAAAGAAACGAATCTCCATGGATAACATCGGATCATTAACGCCAGAGGATCTCCTGGAAATGGCAAAGAAGATGAAACGAGAAAAGCGATGAAAATGATGCAGCCGTGGGGCCCGGGTTTGAAGTCAGGCCCCAAACATCAGGTTCTATCCAATATGTTTCGTTCAGACATCAATTTCAGTTATTACTCCTCGTATCGATCTGTTTGACCATTCCTTGATCTGACCACCAGTACAACAATGACGACTATGATCAGAAGCAGGATGAGCCCGATGATCAGATAGAGGCCAATATTGGATTTCTCATCTTCAGCTTCAGTCGACCCATCGACGTTCGGGTCCGATCCCTGCTTGTACTCGTTGAGGTTTGAGATGCCGTCCCCATCAAGGTCCAGAGTTGCATCCGAAGCATCATTTGGATCGAGTCCGTGAGCCTCTTCCCATTCGTCCGGCATGCCGTCGCCGTCCGTGTCGGTGATCTCGTCAGGAACTTCAGGCGAAGCATTCACTGTAAGTGTGAACTGATGTTCGATGGTCTCGACACCATCTGTTGCTGTAACTGTGATGGTGTAGTTTCCGGCTGTTGGTGAAAACCACCTTAATGTTCCCGAACTAGGGCCGATATCAAGACCGGTTGCAACAGGCGCGCAGGAAACTGAATAGTTTATAGAGTCTCCATCAACATCCGTTGCAAGGCAATCCGCAAACAGTATTTCATCCTCTGTGATGTTTTGGTCTTCAGGCGTGGTCGACCAGACAGGTGCATCGTTGGTGTTCTGAATTGTCAGCATGAATCCTGCAGAATCTCTGGCATTGTTCTCATCTGAGACCTCTATATCGATCAAGAACATTCCTACATCTCCGTTGTCTGGTGTTCCTTCGAGTGTGGAACCATTGAGTGTTAACCATTCAGGTCCGGAAATGCTCCATATTAGTGTGTCACCGACATCCAAATCTGTTGCTGTGAGTTCAAATGAGTAAAACTCGTCTTCAGTTGCATCTGTGAGTTCTGTTGTGGTGATGATCGGCGCATCATTGGTGTTGGTCACATTGAATGTGAAATTATAGTTGTCCGAGCCACCCTGGTTATCATCTACACTCACATTCACCCAGTAGGTACCTACATCGCTGTTTGTCGGAAGACCGTTAAGTGTTCCCGTACTGGAGATCATAAGCCAGTTTGCATCTGTTTCCATATCCCAGGTAAACGTGGTGGCAACAGGATCTTCATCTGTAGCTTTCATGTACAGCTGGAAATAATTGTCTTCATTCGCACCCGGATCTGTGACCGGTAGAATAACCGGGTTATCATTCGTATTTGCCACAATTATTGTGAATATCCGGTAGTCTGTACCACCGTTACTGTCGTCAACTGATACATTGATCAGATGGATTCCAACGTCGTCGTTGGTTGGTGTACCAGAAAG
>JAYEPK010000308.1:0-3193 GCA_034723935.1 Thermoplasmatota archaeon | reverse complement strand
TTCAGATAAAAAGACCAGAGAGGATATAGACTACCTCTCGATCGAGGGCGATCTGGAACTATTCCAGACGGTTTTCGATCAAGGATGGGCAGGGAGCGGTACATCGAACGATCCCTATATCATTGAGGATCAGATATTCGATTCCACCTGGGAGGGTTGCTGCGTAAGGATCATCGATACAGCCTATCACATCACGATCCGGAACTGCACCATCTCCGGTGCCTCGGATGCATATTACACTAAACCGTATTCCGGTGCCGGGATATCTCTCGAGGACGTGAAGAACACGGTGCTTGACACCTGCAAGTTCAGTGACAATGACATAAGTGGAGCAAGGATCGATGGATGTTCCAGGGTCAAGATTACGGACAGTTCGTTCGAGGGATCGAATTCCGGAGTGAAATGTACAGGGTCCGATCTTATCTCTTTGACAACCAACAGGATATGCAATTCAAGCAACGGGATCTATGTTCACACCTCTTCCTGGACCACATTATCGGGAAATATAATATCCGGATGTACGGCAAATGGAATGGTATTCTGGGAATCATCGAACGTCTCCATTTACAGCAATCTGCTACTTTCGAACAATAACTACGGGATCACACTCCTTGAATGTGAAAAAATATGTACAACTGGGAATTCTTTCTGTCACAACAGAGGAGCCGGTGATGAATATATGTCCTCAATATCACAGGTTTATGATGACAGTCTGGATAACAGCTGGTTCGAGTGGGATGGTATCGGGAATCATTGGAGGGACCTGATGGGGCCGGATGTGGATCAGGATGGTATTGTTGACAGGAACTACAAGATAGATGGGGCCGGAGTTTTCGATCAAAGGCCTCTTGCAGTATCACCTGTTCCGACGATCCCTTCAAGACCAACGATGGTCGAGCTATCCCAGCAGGCAGAAGGTATCCTTTTCAAATGGGGCCCCCCTCTGGACAATGGAACACTTCCATTATCCCATTATGTGGTCCAGAGGAACATCGCGAATGGTCCATTCAAGTCTATCGCAAATGTGCCAGTTGATGAGACCGAGACATTGGATGAAGATGTTGTTCAGGGAGGGTGCTATGTATACAGGGTCATTGCAATGAACTCATTCGGACCGAGCGAACCATCCAAAGAGTTATCGAGTATCAGAGATGTCGTCCCACCTGTTATAAACAGGATAGAGCCCATCCCTGGAACCTTCATAACAGAGAGTTCCATCCAGGTCAAATGGGAAGCATCCGATGATCAGGGCAAGATATGGCTGTATGAGATAAGAATTGACAATTCCTCGTGGATGGTCATCGATGATAGAACGGACCAGTTCTTTCCATCTCTTTCCCAAGGCAGACACGATATCGTTCTAAGGGCGTATGATCCTTCGGGCAATTTCAATGAGATGGCCACTTACTTCACTGTTGACTGGTGTTCACCGACGTGCGAGGTTCTGAGTCCGGAGAGAGGTGAGATAGTTGCATCTTCACTCGTGAAGATGGAATTCAACATCTCGGATGATATTTCGGGGGTCCTTAAAAGCCAGATATCGATTGACAACGGGAACTGGTCAGATATCAATATGGATCAAATGGATAGAACACTAATGATGCAGGATGGTCAGCATTCGATAAGGATAAATGTCGAGGATAGGGCCGGGAACACAAGAACAACAACAGTAGATTTCACAGTGGATACGGTTCCACCAACGATAGAGATCATCCAACCGGAAAGGAATTTGAGAACGAATCGAAGCAATGTGCTCATAAGGTGGAGCATGTTCGATGCGACATCGGGTATCGAGAACCTCCTGATGAGCATTGACGGATCTATCAGGTGGATCGATGTTACCCGGATGTCAGAGTACGGTCTGATAGATCTCAAGGACGGTGTTCATTCCATATGCTTCTCTGCAGTCGATCGTGCATTACATGTTACAAAGACCTGGTTGAACTTCACGGTAGATACCAGACCTCCCAAGGTCATCGATCATGGTCCGGAGGGGGACAACAATCTCCCTACCGCGAGGGTCTGGACCAGGTTCAATGAACCAGTGGACAAGGTTATCGTATCGATCAACGGCAGGATAATGAATTACATGATAAGTGAAAGCGGAACGGAGATCAATATCTCATCTGGAGGTATGCTGCCTGGTAACCAATTCCACGTAACGATCACGGCGGTAGATCTTCTTGGAAACATGATGTCCCCTTTCAAATGGGATTTTTGGATAGTGGACCCGGAGGATACGATGAACGGGATCATCACCGGGAGGGTCCTGGATGAAAATGGTTTGCCGATCGAGAACGCTCTTGTCAGGATATCATATCTGGACCTCACCAGGACCGATAGTGAAGGGTATTTCGTCTTCGAGATCGAACCAGGGCACTACAATATGAGCATAGAATGCGATGGGTTCGAGAGCAGGGTCGTTTTCTTCAATATAACCGGAGGGAAAACAACTGATATCGGAGAAAGGATTCTAAAAACACACAATATAGTGGAAAAGGAAAACAGAGATATCCCATGGACATTCATCCTGATCCTTACCGCATTACTGGTAATAATCTCAATTACCACCCTTATTGTTATCCTGTTCTCGAGGAAGAGAGGCAAGATCGATGAAGAAGATGGTGTGGAGGAAGAGAGAAGGAAGCTATATTCTGTGGTGGAGATACCGGCAGACCTCGCCGAGGCCTTCATTAAGGGGCCAACCGCAGAAGAAGAGGATGCCATGTTCTCATTGGCACCTGAAATAGGGAAAGAAGATATCGAGGGGGTAATAAATTATGACGACCTCGGTAGCGTCTATGCGCCGGAGATAGACCTTGAGGATGTAAAGGGTCTCGATCTTTCCATACTTGACGATGAAATAGATGAGATGGACTGGAGTGAGCTGGCCAACCCATTGTACGAGGTTGAGGACACAACAAGGATGGAAGATATGGATTGTTACAGAAAACTCGGTGTTGCAAAAGATGCTGACAAGAAAGATATTAAAAAAGCATATCGAAGACTGGCAACTCTTTACCATCCCGACAGGATAAGCAGGTTCGACCCTGTTCTCAAGGAACGGGCGATAGAGGAGATGAAACGGGTCAACTATGCGAAGGAGATCCTTCTGATCGATGAGAAAAGGACAGAATATGATCGCATGTGCCTGGAGAGTGCCAAGACCCCGCTTCAGTAAAGGGCCGTTTCA
>JAYEPK010000307.1:0-3205 GCA_034723935.1 Thermoplasmatota archaeon | reverse complement strand
GATGCCTTTGCCGCCCTTATCAAAATTTATGCTCTCAAGGTAATTGCGGACGAACTGTTTGTCGTAACTTTCCTGGTCACGGCCAGCAGCATATTTATCGGCAGGCCAGAATCGCGATGAATCCGGCGTGAGATGCGATCAGTCCGTTCCCTGTTTTCAGAAAAAGAGGCAGTTCGGAGAATATCTTCATCAATATCTCATGTACATCCTCAGATATCTTTTCCCCGAAGATATCGCTAATTTCGATCGGGAGCTCGTAGGGAGCAAAGGTCAGAAGATCGATCGCCTCATGGTTCCCCCTCAGCATGAAGATCTCCTCTTTGTGGATCATCTTTGCGCAGAGAAGGTAAAGCAACGTGAGGAAACCTCCGTTCTTGACGTCCTTGGGAGCCCTGTCTATATAGTCCCCAAGGAAAAGGAGCTTCACCTCCCAGTTATCCTTCTTCTTCAATCTTAGCACTGCCTTTATCTTGTAGAAATTGCCCATTATGGTCTTTGCTGTCTGGAGATCACCATGAAGATCTCCAATGATATAGAGGATGCATCCTTTTCCAGCCCTTGTGGGTATATTGATGATCGGGAACTCGTCCAGGGAGGGGAGCTCCCTTGCGGAGTATTCAAGGAACTTCAGCACCTTCCTGCCATCCTTTTCCGATAGATCTTCAAGGTCACCGGTATCCTCGAGCATTTCCCTGCAGAAAGAGATGTATTCCATATTGCTCCCCCTACTTACTGTTACCAAATACATATCCAGGGACTTAATTGTTTTCGTTGATCCTATACAACACTTGCCAGATCGGGCTCACCTCAGAAATTAACTCCCATATCGTTCATCATCTCTCTCATCATGATCATGGAAGCCCTGTGCGCCGGATCCCTTGAAAGCTCTTTTTTCAGAATGTTCACAACTGTAGACACTGGTCAAAAATCTAAATTAAAAAAAGCTCCACCCGGAGGTGGAGCGAAATTCATTAATATCACTTCTTGGGGATCGTATCATAGAGGAAATCGATACCCTTGCTTGTGATCTTGTATCGACCCTGCTTCTTTCCCTTCTCGATGGTTCCGTTCTGGGTTTCTGACATCTTCCTGAGGTAATAACTCAGGTTATCCGGAACCTCCATGCTCAATTCCTTGTAAAGAGGTTCAAGGTCCACCCCTCTGAACTCCCTCTTCTTCATGATCTTGTTGGTGTAGAAAGCAAGCATGAGCACCCTCTGGTTCTCTCTGACCGGTTTCCTGAACTCGAAGAGCTTCTTCAACGTGTAGTTCGTCAGATCGACCCTGTTCTTCTTGGGGGTCTTCTTCGGTCTGGGTTTGGGCTTCGGACCTGGTTTCTTCTTCCTGCCAGGTTTTCTCCTCCTCTTCTTCCTCTCACCCGGAAGCTTCCCCCTGTCCAGCTCTTTTCCAAGAAGGTACTGAATATCTCTGAAGGCTTTTCTTACAAAGCGTTTATCTCCCTTCAATTCTACCTCGGTCTTGCCGTCTTTTATCTTTATTCTATATATTTCCTCTGACATGTTTATCACATCCCGGCAAGGTAATAATAAATCAAGTATTATATAATGATTTCAGTTGATATTCCATATATTGATCTTGAAAAGAGAGCCCTCATCGAGATATAAAAAGTAAATTTCTGTTCAAGAAATACTTGACCAGTATCTTTCAATACCGTCCTTTATCCCGATATCCGGAGATATCGAAAGCCGATCTTTCAGCCTTGAACTATCGGCTACAGACCTGATTATCTCTCCGGGTCTTCTTTCCCTGTATCCGATCGTACTTTTCGATCCTATGACATCTATCACAACTCGTGCCAGGGCGTTTACGGAAGTTTCCTTTCCGGTTCCAACATTGAAGGTACCCGGGACTTTCACACAATGTGCTTGATAGAGGGACCTGCAAACATCTTCCACGTACACGAAGTCCCTGGTCTGCTCCCCATCACCGTAGATGAGAAGCTCCAGGTCCTTCGAAGCTCTTTTCATGAACTTCGAGATAACACCGGAATACGGATTCGACGGGTCCTGTCTGGGACCGTACACATTGAATAATCTGAAGATGGTGTTCTTCATCCCGTATATCTCGTTGTACATCCTCAGCATGTTCTCCGATGAAAGCTTGTTATTGCCATATGGCGAAAGAGGGAACTTTACGGCATCTTCTGTGGTTGGTATCTCACTGGTATCTCCATAGACCGCTGCGGAGGAAGTGAGTATTATCTGATCGATGCCTGCGATCCTTGCCTGTTCAAGGACATTGATGGTTCCGAGGTAGTTCACCTTTGCATCGGATACCGGATCATCCATGGATGTGACCACATCGATCAATGCCGCTAGATGGAAGATCGTATCAACACCCGCAAGATCCTCACCCGAGATCCGGCTGATATCCTTCTCGATCAACTCCACTCTGTCTCCAAGACGAGCGAGGTTCTCCAACTTTCCCGTTGAAAGATCATCGATCACCGTAACGTCATGTCCCTTGGATACAAGAAGATCAACAAGGTTCGATCCAATGAAACCAGCCCCGCCTGTTACGATCATCTTTGACATTGTACCACCTATCTCAGATCGTAATAGAACTTGTACCATTCAATGAACCTGTGTATTCCTTCTTCTATGGATATCTTCGGTTCCCAACCCAGAAGTTCCTTTGTCTTGTCAATATCCGCAAAGGTCTTTGGAACATCGCCCGGCTGCATGGGAAGAAGGATCTTCTCTGCATCTTTTCCCAATTCCTTTTCGATCAGAGAGATGAAGTATTCCAGCTGAACGGGGTTATTGTTCCCGAGATTGAATATCTCGTATTTGAAGGGTTTTTCCAAGGATCTTTTGATACCCTCCACGATATCATCAATGTAGGTGAAATCCCTCTCCATCTTCCCGAAGTTGAATACTTCGATCGGTCTTCCTTCGGATATCAACCTGGTGAAGATAAAAAGTGCCATATCCGGCCTTCCGTATGGTCCGTAAACAGTGAAGAAACGGTGACCCGTGGTATTGATACCGAACAGATGTGAATAGACATGGGCCATGAGCTCATTTGATTTCTTCGTTGCAGCATAGAGAGAGATCGGGTTGTCAACACGATCATCGGCTCCGAAGGGGATATCCTTGTTCCCTCCGTAGACCGAGGAGGAAGAGGCATAGACAAGGTCCCTCACATCGAATTTTCTGCATGCTTCGAGGATATTGATGAATCC
>JAYEPK010000306.1:0-3212 GCA_034723935.1 Thermoplasmatota archaeon | reverse complement strand
ATCCGACACTTGAGATGAGCATTGCTTTTTTCAAGTGTCGGATCATAATCAATGCTTGTGGAATAAATATCGGTGATCTTCTGGTAGAAACGCCGCCCGGAAGTTCGAATTTCCTGAAATTCCGGATAGTTGAGGTTGGTTCAAGTCCCCTCCCCACATAAATGCTTTGAATATGGTAATTTATGGTTCTTACATTCTTTTGAAAAAGATCTGGCATCCCCCTTTGAGAGAGCCACACGGTCTCATATTCCAGGCGGATATCCAGTTTCAATGTGCCGTTTTCGGCTCCATAAACGAGAAACATCCATTTCCCCATTATGTATTTTTTAAGATCTATATTCAAGTTTTATCGACGTCCACACGTTCTTGAGGGTCCGGAAATCACCCTCACGATCGTTTTTTGATTGCAAAGTGAAAATGTGTTTGAAGGTGTGAGTCTCGGTTATTCAACACTGCTTTACTCTTTGTATCTACGTAGGAGTTTATTCTGAAAATTGATTTGAAAAAGAGTTCGCTGGTCCAGATACTGATCCATTGCATAATGGAAAGACCAAATTCACTGATAATTTCGAAGAGCGAAAAGGATTTGATGAGAACGATAGTTCCTGTTTTATAACATTCATAACGTTATATTATTGATATAGTGATTACCTTCATTCCATGTTGGTGAGCAAGATGGAAGTTTACTGTCCGAACTGTCAGAAGATGGTCTTTGCTGTGAGAGAGGGACATATCTTCTACAGGTGCCAGAGGTGCAATTTCAGGATAAAGAACACGCAGAGGCAGATGATGGAGTTGGCAACGGGGACGTTCGGATACAGTTGAGGAAAAAGAATTCTATTCAGGAACGCAATGACCCGGAAAGATCGGGAGAGATACCATGGGAACAAGAAGGATAATAAGGGGGCCCCCCGGTGAAAGGTTGGACCACTTCATGGAGAGGTTCATCGAATGTTCCGGAAAGGATAGGAATTCCACATATATTGTCCTTCCAACTTCAAGGGCCGTTAAATACGTACAGGAACGACTCCATGAGCGCGGGATCCCGTACATCAAGAACGCTATAGGAACTCTTTCTGCCCTTTCCGAAAATATGTTCAACATGACGAACAGTGACAGGATCCTTCTTGACAACGATCAGAGAGCTGTGATAATCGACCATATCATCGAGACAGTAAAAGATGGGACACCGATGATAGGAAAAATGAGTGTAACAAGCGGAGTATCGTACAATCTTGCAACCTTCTTTTCACTTATTTATTCCTACGGGGACGACTATCCTGCCTGTCTGAAAGAGGGGTCGGCGAAATCAATGGAATTGGAGTTGCTGATGGGCAAGTACAGAGAATACCTGGAGATGAACTCCCTTCTTGACAGGGAGATGATGATAAGGTCTGTAATTGATCAGGATGAGCCCATCGGAACCGTCCTTGTTTACGGTCTGTTCGAACCTATGCCAATTGAAAAGGATCTGCTCGTTTCTCTGAAAGAACGCTCTATGAACATGGAATGCTACGTACCGTACATCGACAACAGGAAATTGTTCTCGGATGACTGGAGCTGGATCGGCATCGATGAGGTGGAGGATGTTCCGGGAAGCAGGTTCGAGGACATTTTCAACATGGAGAGTGGCAAGACATCTTCCGTGGATCTCAAGATAGGAAAAATCAGGGACAGGGTCTGCGAGATCCGAAACGTTTCATCCGAGATCAGGTCCATACTGGAAGAGAGGGAAGATGAGAGGATCGCTGTTGTCCTTCCGGAACCTGATAACGGGCGGAGATTGATCTCAGAGATATTCGGGGACTACGGAATTCCATTCTATATGTCCAGAGGAGCTCCTCTGTCCGAATCTCCGTTGATCCAGGACCTGGTCAATATATTGAGGGTCGTTTCCTTCGATTTCAAGAGAAAGGATGTTGTTGACCTTCTCGGATCACCTTACCTGAAGTTCAGTTACCGGGGAAGGAGGATCTCCGGTCACGAGGTGGACAACATTTCAGCCGGAGCGAATGTAATTGGTGGGAGGTCCGGATGGAAGAATTCCCTCGAGAACAGAATGAAGGTCCTTGATTTTGAGATGAAGAACCCGGATATCTCGGAAGGTCTGAAAAGAAAGCATGAGATGGAAATGAGGAAACTGGAGTTCACGAAGGATTCTCTGATGGATCTCTTCTCGATCATCGACCATTTTTCAAGGAAAGCACCTGTGGGGGAGCATGTCAGGAACTTCAGGAAGGTCATAGGGGATCTGGAGTTCGATTTCGATGCCGGCTCGTCTTCCAAACAGGAAGCAAGTGCCCTGGGGGAGTTCTTTTCTATCCTTGGATCACTTGAACGGAATTCCACACTTGTCCCTCCTTCCAGAATAACACCATATAGGTTCCTGTCCTTTCTTTGCAATCTGATAGCAAGAAAGACATATCGTCCCGTGCAGACCAACCATTCCACTGTCCAGGTAGTTGGCCTGAGGGAACTTGCAGGACTCGATTTCGATACAATTTTCATTGTTGGTATGGCCGAAGGAGAGATCCCCAGAACGAGACTCGCACATCCGTTCCTTAACGAAGCCGAGATAGGAAGGATGAACGTTCTGAAGAGAGAGGACCTGCTGAGGCAGGAGAGGTATTATTTCTGGACCGATCTCCTGGCAGCTTCGAAGAGCATCTACCTGAGCTGTCCCGAGACCGATGACGACAAACCTCTCGTCCCCTCACATTTCATGATGCAGATGATGGATGGATATGAATATGAAGAATGGGGTGACAACCAGATCAGGGGATTCGGATTGAATGATCAGCTGGAAGATGGTTCAAGGATCGTGAATAGAGACCTTTCAAACCTTGCATCGGAAATGGATCTTCCCGGTATGGTGTCAAGGATCAATTCGGAAAGCTACTACAGACGTCTTGACAGTTATTCGATACATGACGGTATCATCGAGGATATTGATGTATTGGGATCGATCCGGGAGGAATTCTCCGAGGAAAAGGCGTTCTCGCCATCCAGTCTGGAGAGATATGCCAACTGCCCCTTCGAATTTCTTCTCAGGTATGTTCTCTATCTTGATAAAAGAGATGAAGTTGATGAAACATTGACACCCCTGGAAAAGGGGAACCTCATCCATCATATCCTTTTCAGGTTCTATCGGGAGAGGAAGGAAAAAAAGATAAATGAGAGGAATTCCGATGAAGCTCTTTCCAGGATCATCG
>JAYEPK010000305.1:0-3225 GCA_034723935.1 Thermoplasmatota archaeon | reverse complement strand
AGTCGATTCCGGAGCTCACCGGCATAATTCGATCGTTCACCTTCTGCAGGAGTGGACATTTTCCGAGCCCGCACATGTCCCGGGACCCTTTGCATTGATAGCAGTAGGGGAACGCCATATTATCTCTCCATGAGCCTCACTTTAAAAACCCATCCCGGGACCTGTGTGAAAATATTAATCCCTCACCGATCTTTTCCTGCAGGGGGTATGACTGGCAAAGCTCAAATAATCCCTGTTATATGGAGACCATATATTCGAGGTGAAAAAAATGCCTAGAGAGATCGATCTGGAGAAGATGAGACATGGAACAGCTCTCCTGAAAAGGGGTTTTGCCAAGATGCAGAAGGGTGGGGTGGTCATGGATGTCACCAATGCCGAGCAGGCACACATTGCCGAAGAGGCCGGTGCAGTTGCGGTCATGGCCCTGGAGAGGGTTCCTGCTGATATCAGAACACAGGGTGGTGTCGCGAGGATGGCCGACCCCACGAAGATCATGGAGATCATCGATACCGTATCGATCCCGGTCATGGCAAAGGCAAGGATAGGGCATTTTGTGGAGGCACAGATACTCGAATCCCTTGGCGTCGATATGATCGATGAATCGGAGGTGTTGACCCCTGCGGATCCTCATTATCACATCCAGAAGAAGGATTTCCAGGTGCCGTTCGTTTGCGGGGCCCGGTCGTTGGGTGAGGCCCTCAGAAGGATCCATGAGGGGGCTGCGATGGTCCGGACCAAGGGAGAGGCAGGCACCGGAGATGTGATAGAAGCGGTGAGGCATCAGCATGCGATCATGGGAACGATAAGGTCCTTGAAGAACAAAACATATCAGGAACTGGTCCAGGTGGCAAGGGAGATCGAAGCATCACCTGAACTGGTCGTTGAGGTAGCCGAGCTTCAGAGACTTCCGGTCGTGAATTTTGCGGCAGGGGGAATTGCAACACCTGCAGATGCATCCCTGATGATGCAGCTCGGATCGGATGGTGTCTTTGTTGGATCCGGGATATTCAAGTCCAAAGAACCGGAAATGATGGCAAATGCCATAGTCCAGGCCGTGACACACTTTGACGATCCCAAGACCCTTGCCGAGGTTTCCAAAGGGATCGGAGACCCGATGAGCGGGATTAACACTGCTGATATCCCGCCGGAGAAGCAACTTCAGAACCGCGGCTGGTAACCCGGTCATAAATTTGAAATAGTCTGAGGTTGCTGGAACCTCGGGATGCATAGGGTATAAGTCCCCTAGATATTCGTACCTCATAAAGCAGGTACCCCAAAAGTCAAATTAGATGGGCCACCCGCCAGGCCGTTGCCTGTGCATCCCACACGGAAAAGAAGAGAGGGGCCCGGATGGACAAGGTCAAGAAAGCCCAGGTAATGCTCAAGAACAGTCTCTCACCAAGGCGATCGGACAGAGTGCTCGTCCTGTGTGATAATAAAACATACGAAGTGGGTCAGATATTCTTCGAGGCCTCCAAAAATCTGGGTCTTGAAGCTATCATGGTGGAATTTCCAACCGGAGAGCATCACGGAGATGATCCGCCGATGCAGGTTGCGGATATGATGATCCACAGCGATGTCATCGTGGCTCCGACCACATTCTCGATCACTTATACCAATGCGACAAGAGCAGCACTGGCACGGGGGGCCCGGTTAATAACCATGCCTGGCATGACAATGGAGATGCTGGAAAAGGGGGGTCTCGAGGCGGATTACAAGAAGATATCAAGGTCGATCCGGATGTTCGGAAGAAAGTTTCGACGGACCAAGCGTGTCAGGGTCACGTCCGACCTGGGTACCGATCTGAGCTTTTCCATCGAGGGTCGGGATTGGATCCTTGAAGATACTGGACTCTGCCATAAGAAGGGTACCATAACCAATCTTCCTGCAGGTGAAGTGTTCATACCTCCACTTGAAAGGACCGCTGAGGGGGATGTGATCATCGATGGTGCTTTCATGGGAAAGAATGTCCAGGAAGTAAAACTCGAAATAAAGAGAGGAATGCTTGTCAGGGTCAAGGGACCCAACGATGTAATGGAGATAATGGACAGGGGAAAATGTGCAAGGACCCTCTGCGAGTTCGGAATGGGAATGAACCCCAGGTCCATGGTCATAGGGAACATCCTTGAGGATCAGAAGTCAAAGGGTACAGCACATTTCGGTTTCGGAGATAATTCCACGTTCGGTGGTCAGATAAACTGCGATATCCACGTCGATGGGATGGTGCTCGAACCAACAATAGAGTTTGACGGTGATGTAATTGTAAGAAAAGGGAAGTTCGAGATCGATCTCTGATCGCATTGTTCTAATGAGTAACCTTTTTTTACTATGACCCATTCAAAGCCTTGAAAGGAGTCCGATCCCATGGCGAAGAAGAACATTGTTGATCCAACCATCGTTGAAAAGGAACTGGAAAGTGTAGAGGAACCCGTTTCGATAGTCGTTCACTTCTCCGGTGAGGACACCGAGATGATGGAACAGGTGAAGGCCAGGTTCGATTCGCTTAACGAAAAATACGAGAAACTCGATGTCAAATATGTTCAGGAGGAAGGAGAACCTGAGGATCAGATCCATCACCTCGTCGATCACTTCCCGGCGTATGTCATACTCGACAAGGACGGTAACGATCACGGCATCAGATTCTACGGTGCTCCTCTTGCAGGTCTTTATGAAGCATTCCTTAGGACGATTCTTTTAGTATCCGGCAAGGGAAAAGAGATGGACGAGGAGATACAAAAGAAGATCCAAGACCTCGAGGATACTGACCTCCAGATACTGGTGACCCCCAACGCACCGAACATACAGGAGACCCTGCTTACCGCACTCGAGCTATCTTACAGGTCGGATAAGGTAAAGACATCCGTAATAGACCTGATCCAGTTCCCGGACATTGCAGAGCAGTACATGGTCCTGGGAATCCCGAAGACCATCATCAACGAGAGCCAGAGATATACAGGTCCATACGATATGAACGATGGTCTGGAGATTTTAATCAAGAGTATCTCGGATGCAGAGTAGAAGAACTACTCTCTTGTCAATTCGGTCTTGATGAACTTGATCTTCTTTGCACAGCCGAGGAGGTCACCTTTCTTGTAGAGCTCTTCTGCCTCGCGATGGAGCTCTTCAACACCCTCTCTCATCAGGCCGCTTTCCCTCAAAGTTGAGATGGTGTTCTTCACTGTCCCAAGTGCTTTTCCAATATCGGCATGGACCCTTCCGACCTTT
>JAYEPK010000304.1:0-3285 GCA_034723935.1 Thermoplasmatota archaeon | reverse complement strand
ATTTTCTCAGTAACTAGTTGGAAGGTCCTGAGCTTCTATCTGCATAATGAATATTATAAGTACAATCGAACAGAATACATATATGGTCCTGCGGGACCGGAACGATCGATAAGATCGGGTGGGATCGAATATGATAGATAAGTTTGGTGCGGTCCTTATAATAGGGATTCTGATGAGCTCTGCCTTTGTCTTCCTCGATACGGATGCAACAGGCGAGAGAACAAGATTGCAAGTGGACACATCTGCCTACAGGTTGGCTCCCCTTGAGGAGATCACAACGACCATGGAAGACGAAGTATACAGATCGATATATTTCTCCATGATGGGGGGCATGACGGTCAATTCATTCGCCACCGACGCCCACTGGTTGACATGGGAATACACCGAGGCACTGACCATGAACATGACCGGTAACAAAGGGTTCTGGAGCTTCGACCAGGCCGATGCGTCCGATAGCTCGGGAAACAACAATCACGGCACACTCTATGGTCCCACTACCGTCGGAGGCATCTCAAATAACAGCCAGGCCCTCTCATTCGACGGAGACGACTATGTATCGATACCTCATGATGATACTCTCAATATCTCCGATGAGATCACGCTGGAGGCCTGGATCTACCCTACTTTTGACGATAGTTCAGAACATATGATACTGAGCAAGGGAGGGAACTGGAACGATGAGGATCCGCAGTGTTACGAGCTTACGATGGACAGGGACCGTCCCCTCTTCCAGATAAAGATCGCAGGGTCCAACGACTGGTATGGAGCCGCTCCCGCGGAACCCATCTCGAAGAATACATGGCATCACATCGCCGGGGTATATGATGGCTCCCGGTTCTGTATCTACGTAGATGGTGTGAACCAGACAAGGATCTACAATGGATGGGGAGGCGATTACAAGGGAAACGTTTACACTGGTGGACTTCCAACCAGCAACCACAACATATCGATCGGCAGGAGAGCACCAGCCTCGTGGGGTTCACTATTTTTTGAAGGATACATCGATGATGTTCGGATCTGGGATAGGGCAATTCCCGGAAAGGAGATCCGTGAGCACGCGGTGATCCCGGGGACCAGGTGCCTTGATCTTTCGGGAACTCCGGATAACGGGGATGTAAAAGACCACAATGTCGTTATCAATGTGACCGACGGAGAGGGCAGATACAATGAGCACAGCTTCACACTAACAGTTGAGAACAGCCCCCCGCACATCACAAGCGATGACCTTCTTGAGATCCACCAGGACGAGGAATACAGCGTCCAGTACACAAGTGATGAGACAGCAGGTGACACAGCATGGGGTCTTGATACCGATGTGATGTGGCTATCGTTGGATGCATCAGGCGTTCTATCCGGCACTCCAACCAACGACGATGTTGGAACCCAACAGGTGACCGTGATCTTTTATGATGGAAATGGAGGAAGCGATACCACAGTATTTGACCTGGAGGTGATCGATGTGAACGATCCACCTAGGATAACCACCGATGGTCAACTTACGGCAACGGAGGATGAGTATTACTACGTAGAATATGAGGGAGATGACCCTGATGGAGAGGTGCTTATCTGGTCCATGGTGAGCGATGCGGATTGGCTTTCAATGGACCCCAACCTGGGGATCCTGAGCGGAACCCCTGCAAACGACGATGTGGGAGTCTGCGAAGTGAACATAACCGCATCGGATCCCAGGGGGCTCTCCAGATACACTGCATTCCAGCTCGAGGTCCTGAACGTGAACGATGCTCCCACATGGGTCGATGTCCCGGTCAATACATCGGTCAGGGAAGGGGACAGCTACAGATTCGATATCAATGCGACGGACGTAGACCTCGGAGATGTTCTAACATATGACGTTATCACATTCCCGGTAGCGAATATCTCTCTGAACACGTCAACCGGTGTGTTCGAGTGGATCACGACCAGATCCATCTTCCTGGAACAGGATCACACACTGGACCTCATGGTGAAGGTAACAGATGGCGAGGAAACGATATCCGGATCCTTTCACCTTAACCTGATACTCGATCCGTCCCCGACCACTACATTGATCGCTCCTTTGAACCAAACCAGGGTTGGAACCACCACGATATTGAAATGGGAAGGGGAAGATGAGTCCCCTCTGGCATACGATGTTTATCTTGGCCAGATGATGTCGAATGTGCTTTCACTGAGAGAGACATCAAGAATCGCGGAGAGAATGAACGAGACCGAATTCACGATCACAGATCTCGAGGAAGGAGAAACATATTACTGGACAGTGATCGCGAAGGATGAATACTCCACAGGGACCTGTATCAACAAGATGTTCAGCTTCCTGGTCAACGTCCCACCTGTCACCCGGCTTGAATATCCCTCGGATGGAGAGATGGTTTCCTGCAATGATCTGGCCCTGGAATACGTGGGTAGCGACCTCGACAAGGACGCCATAGAATATCATCTTTACATTAGCACCGAAAAGGAGGATGTCCAAAGCCGTGCAGATAGCGTGCACCATTTAGCTGGTCCCACCTTCATGATGGACGATGTCCAACCGGGTGTTCTCTATTACTGGACAGTGATCGCAAAGGATGACCACACGTTCGGTACATGCACGGATGGGATCTACAGTTTCACCGTGAACATACCTCCGATCATTGACACTGTCGAGGACCTGCAGGTACCAGCCGGGTCCGAGATCCTGGTGGATGTGAATGTAACGGATGAGGATCAAATGGATACTTTCGAGTTCAGTTTGCTGGATGGACCGACAGGGATGACCATCGTGTCGAACACAGGGGTTATCAGCTGGATACCAGAGATCACAGATATCGGGACATATACTATCAGGGTCCAATTCTCGGATGGACTGGATCAGGTGAACATCTCGTTCAATATCGAGGTCCTGGAAGTCCTGGCAGAGGAGGATGAAGGAGATGGCGGGTCATCATCAGGAGCGATCATCATAGCAGGCATTGCAGTTGTGATAGTATTGATCGGTGCGTTGGTTATTTTCCTGCTGATCAAAAAGAGAGGGAAAGGCAAGGAGGTCGAAGAACCTCGACCGGAGATAGAGGAGAGCGAGAATATCCCGAACCCCCATCCCTTGCTGGTGGGTTCTTCGATCATCGAAAAAGAAGGGAGCCCGAACCCCCCGTTGACAGAGCCCGGGAACCTCTTGGAAACAGCTCCTTTGGAACCAACCCTACCCCCGTCACTCGAGCCCCCCGAGGTGGAAGTATCCAGGCCGGAAACTCCACCCCCTACGGAACAGGGAGAGATACCGGTATTGCTATCTCTCCCTGTTCC
>JAYEPK010000303.1:0-3288 GCA_034723935.1 Thermoplasmatota archaeon | reverse complement strand
CTCCACCAGGCTGCACAGGGGACTTGCACCCCCAAGATACCAAACATGCCCGGCACACCAAAAATGGGAGCAAAACTCATCTGCTCCCATTGTAATTCCTTTAAAATGACACTTCAAAGGTCCTCTTCCTTTACGAAGTTCACCAGAGCGATCTCCTCGCGGGAGAGCTTCTCGATACCGATCGTATCCAGAACATTGTCGATCCAGCTCAGCTTTTCATCGATATCCGGCACGTCGGCCGGAAGGGTCAGATGTTTTGGTGCCACATCTTCCGGAGGTGCAACACTCTTCCTGTGCGGACCGGTCTTAAGGGCAGGAATATTAGCTGCCCCAGGTTCCGATTTCTTGTCCGTCGGATCGGTATGCCCCCGGTACTCGTCATAATTGTTGCTTGCATCCGAATCATCGTTCTCCTTCGGGTCGAAAACACCATCCATATCGGAATCTTCCCTGTCAGAGAATATCCTTCCCTGGAAGTAATCCCTGTTGGATGCTAGCCCTGCCGGGACAAAGGTCCTCCTGTCGATGGTCACTGAATTGGCCCATGGATCCCATGTTCCGTTCATCTCCTCGTAAACATAGCACTCGGGTCTTTCCCACATCGACCCGTTGAAGAACTCCTCCCATCCCTTGGGAAGCGTGTCGTTATCCTCAAAGGGTTGCGGGTCAGATTTGTTCCCTATGAAGTCTGTGACCCATACTTCCCAGCCATCGGGCATACCATCACCATCTGTGTCCTGCCCTCCCTTGATATCGTAATCGGGAACCCTTGGTGCCGGTGATGTGGTTATCTCGTTGATACCATCATTGTCCGGGTCAAGACCATACTGATATTCGTAAAGACTGATCCATGGGAAGTAGTACTCGATGAGCTCGTATTCAGACCCCTGGGAATTGAGGGGGGTCCAGATAGCAAAGACATACCCATCATGGTCAGCATCAAGCGCCCAATCATCCCCGTTCAGGGGGTCCAGGATCCATGCATACTTCCTCTTCTCTGTGTTGTAAAGGGGTGAGCCCCTGTTCTCATCCTCGAGCTCCCATCCGTCAGGCATACCATCATCATCAGTATCCCACTTCAGGGGGTTTGTGCCGTTTTGATATTCCTCGATGTTGGATAGACCGTCATGATCGGGGTCATCGAGAACATCGGATCCGATGAGCGGATTGACGATCCAGAAATGACCGCCATATATCAGGTCGTTCCAGTAATTGGTTCTGTAGATCTTGTCATACTCGACGATCATGGACCTTGTATCATCACCTTTTATGACCTTCCCGAAACGATATTCCCAACCATCAGGCAGGCCGTCACCATCAGAATCTTTCTTAGTTGGATTCACCCGATCGTCGGTGGACCAGACATCTCCCAGTTCTTTGTCCATATAATCCCCATCGTTGTTTGCATCATAGTTATCGGCCTTGTTCCAATCCATGAGTGGGAAGAAGTCAACAGTGTTCTCCAGACCATCCTCCATACCATCATTATCGGTATCAGGATCATTTGGATCCGTTATCCATTCCCTGTAATTTGGGATCCTGTGAAGCTCGTCGAAATCTGACATCTGATCGTTGTCGGTGTCCTTCTTGTTCGGATTCGTTCTGACAATACCAAGTTTGGACCTTTCCCAGAGAAGTGAGGTGTCGATACCGAACAGTTCATCAACATCCATCCAACCATCCAGATCAGTATCTGGGTTCGTTGCATTGGTGGGATTGAAGAGAAGTATCTCCTCGCCATCCTCACCCTCATCTATCAATCCGTCACCGTCGTCATCGAAACCGTTGGCAGGGAGCATATATTTCGTTCTGCCCATGGTCTCCATCCAATCATCGAGATACCTAGAGGTATTGCCAACCTGTCCTATGTCCAATGACCCCCCCATATCCGCATCGGAATCTGCCAGGGTCGCATTGGTGAAGTACCTGGATGCGAATTCCGGGTCAAGGAAATAATTGTCTCCGATGAGCTCACCGAAGAAGCCGATCTTTAACTCTTCACCATCGGACAGCCCGTCTCCATCGGTATCAGGCGAATTGGGATCTGTGGATACCGGATATGCTATCGTCCCCTGAAACTCCTCAAGGTTGGTCATCCCATCAGGGATCCTGGTGTATATTATCTCACCAAGCTCGGTCACGTTCCACCAACCATCATTGTCATCATCAGCATCATATATCATGGGGCTGACGGTGAACCTTGTCCTCTTGGAGTCTGAGATCATATCTTCCAGGTCCTCTTTGGTGTTCATGGCAGTGGATTGGGAGATGATCTGAGCATTGTATGCTTCCCATCCATCCATCATACCATCATTGTCGGTATCAGGATTCTTCGGATCGGTCTGGAACCAGATGTTCTCCTTGTTGGGAAATGCGTTCTCAAGGTAATTGGGGAGCCCATCATTATCAAGGTCCTTGAACCTGTCAGTCGAGTTGAGCGGTTTCAGACCGGTTTCCAGTTCCCAGCCATCCCACATTCCATCACCATCAGTATCTGCCTTGTATGGACATGTCCGGTAATCCAGAAGGCCGTCGCCATTCCAGTCCACTGCTGATTCTGTGAAATTGACACTCAGCTCGATCTTGTCATCCATTGGATAGAACTCACCATCAAGAGCATTGAAATGAGAGTCTCCATCGGTATCCCAGAGAAGAGGGTTCGTGTGGTTCTCGTATTCCTGTTTATTGGTAAGATCATCCTTCGTATAGATCATGATCTCCGTTTTCACACCACCCGCAAGGGAGAAACCATATCTGATATCCAGATCGAACTTGGCATCGCTCGGGTTCAGCGGATCGATCATTGTAGAGGTCCAGGAAATAGAAGAAGCATCTTTAACGTCCAGGGTCTGTTTCTGTCCAACAACGGAAGCTTCAAGGACGTTGTTGATCGATCCCTCGAATACGGTTGTCTCCTCACCATCGAAGAACAGGTTCTTGAGTTCCCTTGCATAATACATCTCCCAACCATCATCCATTCCATCAAGGTCAGTATCCCAGAGTGAAGGGTTGGTCGTCACGGGTTTGAATATCTGGGGCAAATATGGATTGTATCTCAGATAATCATCATAATTATCATTGTCTATGTTCGTCGGGTCTCCGACCACACCATCGATGGGATCATCGTAAAGGTGGAAACCTCCCATCATTCCAATCTCCTGCCAGTTGAGTTCGGGGTTCAGTCCTCCAAACATGGGATCGCCCTTCTCGAAAGTGTTTGTTGTCCAGTTGAACTCGACACCTCCGACATATTCACGAAGATTGAAGAGTTGCTCACCCTTGTCAATG
>JAYEPK010000302.1:0-3294 GCA_034723935.1 Thermoplasmatota archaeon | reverse complement strand
CCGTTTCGAAGCAGCCCACGGTCCAGCATATATACGGCGATGATGGAACATATGCCGTAACACTCAGTATGCAGGATATCAAGGGCGCTGTCTGGGAGATGGAATATGAGATCATCGTTGTGAACAGGGTACCTATTGCGATCATCCTTGATGAAACACTGACCTACGATATGGATGAGCAGCCCGTGATGCTTTCCGGTGAGGGTTCATATGATGATGATGGAAAGATCATCGGTTACTACTGGGATTTCGGCGACGGAACACATTCCGACAAGAACCTCGGGATAAGGGGTTATCAGGATACCAAGGTGACCTCCCATATGTATGACAAACCCGGCAGGTACACGGTAAAGCTCAGGGTCATGGACGATGATGAGATGGAAACCCCTGAAGCAGAGGCCAAATCGGTTGAAGTGCTTATAACAACAACTGTAGACCCGGACACACCGATAAGCCCCTGGGTGATCTTTGGCGGTATCATTGGAGGTATCGCGATCATGTCCGTGGGGAGCTCGATCTTCGCATGGAGCAGGAAAAGGTTATAGATGAAGTAGATGATCGAAGGGTCCGATGAAGATACTGGTGACAGGTTTCGGACCCTTCGATGTTTTTTCTTTCAATCCTTCGGAGAAGATAGCGGAGCGGCTTTCCGGGGAAAGCCCGGATACGACCTTCATGGTCCTTCCGGTCGAGTACGGAAAGGCCAGGGAGGAACTTCTGGAGGTCCTTTTCGATCTCGAACCGGATCTTTTACTTTCCTTTGGTCTGAACGGAACGATAGGTCATATTGCTCTCGAGGAGATAGCACTGAACATCAGAGCCTCGGAGGTCCCCGACAATTCCGGTGAGATCATGTCGGATCGGAAGATATCGCTGGATGGGCCTCTGGCCTACCGCACTCTTCTTCCCACGGAAAGGATATTGAAAGAACTGAGGGAAAAAGGGATACCTGCAAAACATTCCTATTCTGCAGGTGTCTATATCTGCAACGAGGTCTTTTACACCGGGGTCGAGTGGGCTCAGAAAAGCAGAAGGAAAGCCGGTTTCATCCATGTTCCCATGGCAACCGAGATGATAGCAGGTGATCCGAGGAATTACAGGATACCACATATGTCCATGAAACTGCTCATCGACGCCGGACGGACCATCTTGAAAACGGTGACATCGGATCCTATATGAGGTTCTTTGTGATATCTTCCTGGTTCCTTCCGCAGTAGAAACATCTGTAGACTGGCGGGTCCTCGCTGATCCTTATCATCTTGCTCTTGACAGGTTCTTTATGATTGGTAATGCAGTTGAGGTTCTCGCACCTGGAGATGCCTTCCACTTTTTTTGGGAGTTGTACCTGATATTTTTTTGTGACCTTGTAATCCCTTATGATCGATACTGTGGCCTTTGGTGAAAGAAGGGCAAGTTTGTTGACCTCCCTGGGCCCTAGCTCCATTTCCTCGACCTTTACAAGGTCCTTTCGGCCGAGCTTGTTCGAATTCGTGTACATTGCAATGGCGACCTCGTTCCTGGAGCCGCCGTTGATACCGAGGTATTTGATGACCTTCAGGGCCATGCCGGGACGGATGTGATCGATGACGGTCCCGTTCCTGATGGGGGTGATCTTCAGCTCCTTCATTGTTCTCCCTCCAGTACTAGTTTCAGAAGTGCCATTCTTACCGGCACACCATTGAAGGCCTGGATGAAGTATCTGGCATGTTTGGTGGAGTCTATCTCGGGATCTATCTCATCGACCCGAGGCAGTGGATGCATGATGATCATGTTCTCCTTTGCGTCCTTCAGCATTTTCATGTTGAGCTTGAATCCACCGGAGATCTTCCTGTATTCTTCCTCCTCGGCAAACCTCTCCTTCTGTATCCTTGTCATGTAAACAACGTCGGAGTTCGGTATCACAGCCTGGAGGCTTGAGGTCTTCTCCACCTCAACGCCCATCTCCCTCAGATCTTCGATGATGTGGTCGGGCATCTGTATGATCTTCGGAGCCACGAAGGACATGGAGGCTCCGAGGCGTCCAAGCGCAAGTGCCAGGGAATGAGTGGTCCGTCCGTATCTCAGATCACCTGTAATGGTAATGTGCTGTCTGGATATGTCCCCCAGATCCTCCTTTATCGTGAAGAGATCAAGGAGGGTCTGGGTGGGGTGCTGACCTGCTCCATCTCCTCCGTTTATGATCGGCGATCTGGCGAACGTGGCAGACATTCTGGCAGCTCCCTCCCTTGGATGTCTCAAAGCAATAACGTCCGAATAACCGTCTGCCATCCTGATGGTATCTGCAAGGGTCTCACCCTTCATGAGCGAGGTACCCTCCTGACCTGCGATGGTGATAACATCACCCCCGAGGCGGAGCATGGCCGTTTCGAAACTGAGCCTGGTCCGGGTGGATGCCTCGAAGAACAGTGAGGCCAGGACCTTTCCCTCGAGAAGTTTTGAGCGTTCTTCTCCCTTTGCGGCGGGAACCATTTCCCTGGCCACTTTCAGTATCCTGTAGATCTCATCCAGTTCCAGGTCAACGATGTTGACGATGTCCCTGTTCTTCAGCGTCATTTGGTCCCCCAAAAGGGGTTATGGGGATTATTGATTTAAACCCTATCCCACCCCGACAGAAGAAATGTTCATGAACAGGCTCTCACCGGTTCGGAGCGGATAAATGAAGGCCCTGCGTATTTCAATGGATCTTTGTACATGAGAGAGCTTGCATGATGGGGCAATATTTAAACCACGAAATGCTTTCCACCTCGATACCATGGGTCGCCCGGATGGAAAGGTGGTGAAGGAGCTACCAAACTACAGAAGGTTCATGCCCTATTTTCTGAGGCACAAGTACGAATCCCTCTTTTACTGGCAGTATGATTTCAAAGCAGAGCCCGGTCTGGAGTTCGTTGAAAAAGTATCGAGGGAATACGGAGTAAAGGCAACGTTCTTCCACCTGTTCACTCACTGCCTGCTGAAGACAATGGTCAAATACCCCGGTATCAACAGGTTCGCCAAAGGGGGCAGGATCTATCAAAGGAACGGCATCTGGTTCTCTTTCTCGGTAAAGAAGGAGAGGTCCCTGAAGTCCAAGGTTTCGGTCGTGAAGAAAGAGTTCAAACCCGACTTTGATTTTCTGGACACTATCAAAACTGCCCGTAAGGAGATCAAGGAGACAAGGGAGGGCAAGAAGGATGAGGGTGATAAAGAAGCAAAGGGATATCTGTTCTTTCCCGGTTTCCTGATAAGGATAGGATACCACATCTACAAGTTCATGGACGAACACGGCCTCTTCTCGAAGAGGTACATCGAAAA
>JAYEPK010000301.1:0-3299 GCA_034723935.1 Thermoplasmatota archaeon | reverse complement strand
TTCCAAATCCTCGATGGTGGGTATCTTTCCATCGATACCATCGAGGCCTCCTTTCTCTTCAACAACTTTCTTTATCGGATCCGGGATCTCCATACGCTCACCTATTTCAAACATATTTGAAACAGTAATGATTATATATGTCATCTGCTTAAGCTATTTCAAACAATGTTGAAACAGAAAGAGGTACACACATCATGATAGATATCTTTTTGGGAGCGCTTCTCTCGGGATTGGGAGCCCTGGTGGATTATGTATCAAACCACACCATCACCTGCCTCGTTCCCGCTCTGTTCATAGCAGGAGCGATCTCCGTCTTCGTCAAGAAGGATGCGATCCTGAAATACTTCGGACCGGATGTCAAACGTTACATCTCCTATCCCCTGGCAGCCACTTCAGGCATGATCCTGGCGGTCTGCTCCTGCACCATCCTCCCGCTCTTCGCCGGCATCTACAAGAAAGGGAGCGGGATCGGACCGGCAACTGCTTTTCTTTACTCGGGACCTGCAATAAATGTCCTGGCCATAGTCTACACAGCTTCCGCACTCGGATACAACATAGGAGCGGCAAGGGCCGTAGCTGCGGTCCTTATGTCAATGATCATCGGACTCTTCATGGCGGCGATCTTCAGAAAGCACGACATCAAACTGATAAAAGAAGCAAAGAACATGCCAAAAATGCCCTTGATGGACAGTTCAGTAAAAAGACCGAAATGGGCTGCCCCTTCCTTTTTCGCCCTTCTTGTCGGTATACTCATTTTCGCAGCATCACCACTTGACTGGACGATCAAGTTCCCGATAGTGTATGCATTGACAATAACCCTGGGAATACTCCTGATCTACCAGTTCAAGAAGAGCGACGTCTCAGACTGGTGGACAGAGACCTGGGACCTCTCGAAGAAGATCGTACCGGTCCTCGTTATCGGAGCTTTCATTGTAGGAATGATCGCTCACTTCATCCCCCCTGAAACATTCAATGACCATCTCGGGAACGAGGGGGTTACAGCGAACCTTCTGGCATCCGTTATCGGAGCGATCCTCTACATGCCTACCCTGCTCGAGGTCCCGATAATAGGCGAGACCTTTGGTTACAGCTCGACAGGCAACAGTCTCATGGGATCGGGACCTGCACTGGCACTACTACTTGCCGGACCGGCCGTATCGCTCCCGAACATGATAGTCCTCTACAAGATAATGGGTCTGAAGAAGACCGGAACCTACATACTTCTGGTGGTCTTCCTGTCCACGATCGCAGGTTTTCTTTACGGTAATCTAATAATATAACAGGGGGAAAAAAATGAAGATACAGGTGCTGGGTTCAGGATGTGCGAAGTGCAGTAGACTTGAGAAGAACGTGAAGGAAGCGTTGAAAAGATCAGGAGTAAAAGCAGAGATCGAGAAGGTGTCGGACATCACGAAGATCATGGAAATGGGAGTTATGATAACTCCGGGCCTGGTCATCGATGGCAGGATCGTATCAAGTGGAAAGATCCCATCTATCGACGATATTGCTTCCATTCTCTGAAACATGACAAGAAATAAAACCTTCCGCTCCATGCCATTCAATTGATGGTAATGGACCCTTCAGCAAAGAATGGATCATTGAAACTCAAAAAGGTATCCTCCGATGACGATACAAGGATAGAGAATACCATAAGGAACAGTGTATTCGTAATTGAACAGAACGTTCAACCCGAGATCGAATATGATGAGTTCGAAAACGAAAGCATCCATTACCTCATACTGGACAATGAAAGACCGGTCGGATGCATAAGGTACCGGTGGAAAGGTCCAGATATCAAGATCGAGAGATTGGCTGTTCTCGAAGACCTCAGAAAAAAAGGATATGGAGCATTCGCCATTTTCGAGCTCCTGAAGATCATATTAGACCTTGGAGCAAGGAACATTTATCTGCATTCACAGGTCATAGCAAAGGAATTCTACCAGAAATGCGGTTTCAGCGAGGTCGGACCGGTATTCAAGGAAGCTGATATCGATCATGTGAAAATGTATTACAGAAAGGAGTAAGAAAATATGTCTGGAAATGGATCAGTTCCAAACAGGGAGGACATTGATGAGGAGTACAGGTGGGACCTATCTTCGATGTACAGAGACACCGAACAATGGGACAAGGAAATGACCGATATTGAAAAGATGGTCCCGGAGATCTCGAAGTTCAAGGGGAAACTGACAGAGAGCAACGAGAACATCGCAGAGTGCATCAGGTTCGAGGACGAGCTCTCGATAAAGCTGGAAAGGATCTATACATGGTCGCATCTGAGACATGACGAGGATCTGTCGGATACAACTTCCCGATCAATGCATGACAGAGCCGTTAACCTGGCCGTTCGCCTCGAGGCGGGATCATCGTACATCGTTCCGGAGATCCTGACCCTCGATAAAGGCAAACTGAAAACCCTTCTCGAGGACCCCATCCTTGAATTCGCCAAGATCCCGATAAGGTCCATAATACGTCAGAAGGACCACTTCCTTTCGGAAAAAGAAGAAAAACTCCTGGCCCTTGCCGAGGAAGCACTGGACTCATCTTCAAAGACATACAATATGCTGAACGATGCAGACCTCCGATTCCCAACGATCAAGGATGAGGAGGGAAATGACATAGAACTCTCCCACGGACGGTTCGTCGGTCTTCTTCTCAGCAAGGACAGGGACATCAGAAAGAACACCATGAAGAAATATTATTCATCCTACGAGAGCCACAAGAACACGTTTGCATCTACCCTTGAAGGGGAGCTGAAGAGAAGGACGTTCAAGGCAAAGGTGCGAAATTACCCGTCAGCGCTCCATGCTTCCCTGGACAACGATGAGGTGGACCCTGCCCTTTACAACAGCCTGATAGATGCTGTACACGGATCCTTCCCGGATTTCCACAGGTATGTAGATCTCAGAAAGAGAGCACTGGAAGTTGACGAACTTCACATGTACGATGTATACACACCTCTGATCAAGGAATTCGAGCGGAAGGTGAAATGGAAGGATGCGATGGACCTCGTGTTGAATGCAGTTGAACCTCTTGGAAAGGAATATCAGGAGATCGTAAGGACCGGTCTCTCTTCCAGATGGATCGATGTCTACGAGAGCAGAGGAAAGAGATCGGGTGCATACTCCTCGGGATGCTACGATTCACAGCCATATATATTGATGAACTACGATGGGAACGTCAAGGAGGTTTTCACACTGGCGCATGAGATGGGGCATTCGATCCATACATACCTCTCGAACAGGAACCAACCCCATATCACCGCCGATTACAGGATCTTCGTTGCCGAGGTTGCATCCACG
>JAYEPK010000300.1:0-13551 GCA_034723935.1 Thermoplasmatota archaeon | reverse complement strand
CTTGTACCACATGATCTCCATATAGTCCTGTATTCCTCTTTCATCCCATTGGTATGTGTATAGCTTTGTTTCCGCACCTGAGGAATCGAAGGGGTCCAGATAGTTCGCCCAGTAATCTATCGGTATCCTGTAATCTCCGGGAGGAAGCATGTCAAATATCTCGAGTTCGGGAAAGGTGGCAGTGAACTCTGTACCCGGCGGGATCCCCTGTGCCTGGTATTCCAGAGGAGAGTAGGTCTTTGAGGCTCCATTTCCCTCATCATAGATGAAGTCCTTCTGTTTAAGGTAGGTTGCAGAATCGATGTAAAGTCTCACCACCATGGATTCCAACGGAATATTCTCTGTATTCTTGAAAAATATTGATAAATCTTGTGCAGAACATCAACCTTTTGTGTTCCTGGCAACGATATAGATACCCAGAAGAACGATCGGCCCGCCGATGATGGCACCTGCACCCGGGAACTCCAATAACACCATCATTGCAAGCAGTGTGGACCCTACGGGTTCTGCAAGGAGAGATACCGAAACGAAAGTGGGAGAGACATATTTCAATGCCCAGTTGAGGATCGTATGCCCCATGAGCATTGGACCCACTGCAAGTGCAATGAATATTACATATTCCCTTGGATCGGATGAGACCATGTCCACCCTCAAAAAGGCAATTGCAACAAGCAGGAACAGTGCAGCCCAGATGTAAACAATGAAAGCATACGTCGGGAGCGACATCTCCTTCCGGAACCTGGATCCTGCGAGGAAGTATATGCCTACCATAACAGCTCCCCCGAGGGCCAGCAGGTTCCCGACAACGGTTTCCTTGGATATTGAGAGGTCCCCTCCGATCAGGAGAAAGGATCCCAGAAGTGCAAGGACCATACCAAGGACGGCCTTCTTTCCAAGCCTCTCCCTGAAGAGCCAGACAGAGATGGAAGCAACGAACAACGGGTGGGTGGTAACAAGAACGACCGAGCTCGAGACCTTTGTGAACTGGAATGACCATATCCACATCGCAAAATGAGCTGCCAGTGCGAAACCCACAAGTCCGAGATGAAATAATCTCCTTCTCGGGAGCATCCGCCGATCCCTGCTGAAGGTCCAGATGAAAAACGGAAGGAGGAGCACATCTGCTATCAACAGGCGCCATACAGCTATCGATAGAGGATGGCTCTCGGACAGTTTTATCAATATGGCTGCAGTGGAGACTGCAAGAAGGGCAGCAGGTATCCAGTATTTTGAGGACCTCCTGTTGAAAAGCCCATTCAAGGTTCCATCTCGATCCTCGGCCATGGTAAGCTGAGAACCTCTGCGCGTTTATTTAATAGGTTCTTGCGATTAACGTAGCAATGTGCAGTGATGAGTGGTCCTGGAACATCAAAGGCAAAAACGGATCGAGCTCCTTTTCTCAACCGATCGTTGCAGCTCCCATGGCAGGTGCCCACGATCCACCATACAGGATGGTCCTGCATGAACTTGGGCTCGAGCTCTCCTGGACGGAGATGATAAGCGCCAGGGGATCGCATGAGGGAGCGAAGAGGACACATACCCTATCCGATTGGATCCCGGAGAGCGGTCGTTCCTGCGCACAGCTATTCGGAGCGGACCCGGAATACCTCTTCCATGCTGCAAAGAGCATTGAAAAGATCGGTCATTCCATGATCGAGCTCAATGCCGGATGTCCGAAGAAGAAGGTGACAAGAACGGGGGCCGGATCCGCTCTCCTGAACGACCCGGACAATTTCATTCGATGCATCTCATCCATCCTGGATCCGGTAAAGATACCGGTCGGGACCAAGATCAGATCGGGATACCGAAGTTATGATGAGAAAACATTTCGTCAGCTTATCCTGGACCTCGAAGGTTCGGGCATCTCGTATATCGCAGTCCATCCGAGGACAACGAAGCAGCAGTACTCCGGTAAGGCTGACAGGAAACTGATCGATAAGGTCTGCGGTTGGGTGGACATACCTGTTATCGCATCGGGTGATGTCAGAGGACCTGACGATATCAGGGATTACCTGGACCGGGGAGCATCCGCCGTGATGTTCGCAAGGGGAGATCTCGGAGATCCCTCTTGGTTCCGCAGAGTACTTGGAACACTTGAAGATAAAACAACCTGGGAACCAGCATTCCCGTCGAAACCAGATGATATCAAGGAACATCTCGACCTGGCAAGATCGCACCTTGACAACTCCTGCAGATGGTATGGAGAGAAAAGGGGGTGCATAGAGTTCAGAAAGCACCTTGTATGGTACGTGAAAAGGTTCAAGAAAAGGGGCCCCTACAGAGATAAGATGTATTCCATAGGCAGCAGGGAGAATGCCCTTTCCCTGATAGATGATATTGAACATGAATGGTGTAGATCTGATCAGATTAACCTTTAATAGTCCGTACCGCTATTTCTCCCGTGATCTCAGTGTTTTTGTAGAGGTGTTCCAGGTGTTCCGAAATAAAGGCCGAACCATCGGCCCTGAAGCCGTGCTTGCAGCCGTTCTGATGCTCTCATCCTTTCTCTTCATGTTCGTTTCGGATGAAGCAGAGGTCTCCGGTCTTTCGGAGGAACCGACCAGAGCGGAGAATTACTATCTCTCAAAAAGCAATATCTTTTTTCCAGGAGCGGGGGACAATGATGAATTGTATGCAGTTGCCTGGGTCGAGAACAGGGACAAGTACACAGGTCCCGCAGCAACAGGCGGGGATTACGAATTCAAGTACCGGATGATCGCAAATTCCCTTGCCATAAGGCTAGATGGGAACACCCAGAACTCCGGATCCACCAGGAGGGTATTCGTCGAGCTGTTCACTGCCACGGACTGTGGATTCTGTCCGGGAGCTGATGCTTCTCTGGATACCATCTCGGATACCAGGTTCCCGGGGGAGATGACGCTAATTGCCTGGCATCAGGCACTCCAGGAAGGAGGGGACGGTTACGAGACCAGTTACTCAAGAGGCAGGAACTCTGATTATTACGAAGGAACACCCCCCAAGCCAACAGTGATCTTCAACGGGGAGATCGCAAGGGTAGGTGGCGATTCCAGTGCGAATTCCCCGGCTCTCGTGGCAGCTTACAACAAAGAGATAGATAAAGCGTTGACCGAGCGTCCCATGGTGGCAATATCCGGATCTGGTTCGGGGGCAGGAGATAATATCTCTTTCAACGCAAGCTTCCGGATGATAAATCCGATGCCAAGAGGGAACTGGTCCTTCAAGGTGGCAATATGCGAGGACAAGCATTCGGTCCACAACAGTGCAGAGGTGCGTTTGATACCCATCTACGTCTACAGCAGTATGATCACCGATCTCATGGAAGGATATCCGGAGATCGAACTCCACGATGAGAACATGTTCAACACAGTGGACAGGGATGATGTCCACGAGGATCTCAGGATACTCTGGACAGCAAGCGACCCCGAGGATGGTACCAATGTCCAAATTGACATAGCCACCAGGAGGGAGCATGAGAACTGGGAGACGATCGTCTCCGGCCTGTCAAACTCTGGTTCATACAAGTGGGATACACTGGACCCGAGAGTGCCCGACGGCAATTACAAATTGAAGGTCCTTGCAAGGGATTCCCAGGGGAACGAGGTATACTCGAGCAAGATATCCGAGTTCACGCTCGACAACAGGGACTATCCTGAAGGAGAGATAACGGTTCCAGGATATCCGGGAGATTCCCTCTCGAGAAGAATAGTATTCAAATGGAACTCCTCCGACGATGAAGATGAACTGGGTCAGATCATGGAGAGGGTTTCCATCTCGGATGATATCGGCGCCTCATGGGAGATCATAACGCTTCATCCCTCGGAATGGGAGACCGACAACGGCGAGTTCGAGATCAATTCCCTGAACTACCCTGATCTTGACACCTACATGCTCAAGGTCGAGCTGAGGGACACAGACGATATGGTAACCATCCTGCTCTCTCCCCGATTCGAGATCTACAACAACGCCGCTCCCGACGGAACCATAATATCTCCAGCTTTCAAGGAGGTCGTCACAGGAACCCTTGACATTGGCTGGCAGGCACAGGACGAGGAGGACGAAGCGTGGAAGATATTCGAGAGCATGATCGGCAACTTCTCCGTGAAGAAGGTTGGGACCGATGAATGGATCGAGCTTTTCCACGGGAACCTGGACGAGGACATGGCGAACAAGACCTTCGCTACTTCTGAGCTTTCCGGTGATGGGGACTATATTCTGAGGTTCACCATTACCGACTCCAGGGGAAAGTCGAGCTACGTCGAGAGGGAATTCTCGATATACGACCCCGATGCTCCGGAGTTCACGACCTTGATACTGGCTCCTGCGACGGCCGATGACCACAGGGACGAAAGCTTCACTATCTCCTGGGAGGCCGAGGACCGGGACGAGGATGAGACATTGAAGTATACAGTGGAGATATCACCGGTCATCGAGACGAACTGGACGAGACTTGCAAAGGACATCACGGAAACCTCTTACGATATCAACTTGTCAGGACTCGAAGAAGGAAGGTACAAAGCAAGGATCACTGCAGTGGATTCCAGCTCATACAGG
Organism: Thermoplasmatota archaeon; assembly: GCA_034723935.1. GTDB lineage: Archaea > Thermoplasmatota > Penumbrarchaeia > Penumbrarchaeales > Penumbrarchaeaceae > JAYEPK01. Next base: position 9,018 of record JAYEPK010000300.1, on the reverse strand, counting down.
ATGACAGCACAGATAGAGTACGGGCCTTTCTACTGGAACTCGCCAGATGCTCCGGATATCCAGTTCCTTTCTCCCTTCGAGGATTTCAACGGCACGATCGAGGATGATACCGGGATTGCGAATTCAACAGGATACATGAACTTTGTGATCCTGTGGAGTGGAAGCGATCCTGACAATGATGATCTCACCTATTCCGTGTATTACAAGAAGGAAGGGGTTGATGATTGGACCCTGATCGAGCAGGACCTTGAGGACAGGTCCCTGATCTGGAACATCACCAATTTCAAGGACGGAAGCTATCTACTGAGATTGGTCGCGGTCGATGGTTCCCCGGAAAAACTCACGTCCGAGAAACTGGTAGGGCCCTTCACGATCGACATACCATGGGACCCTCCGGTAGTTGTTGTTATTGATGATGATAACGCAGGCGATGATGATGAAATAAGTGAGGGCATGAACGTTGGACTGATAGCGATCGCAGCCGCCTTGACCGTATTTATAGTTCTCATTGTCGTTGCGCTCATTATATTCCAGATGTCAAGGAAAAAGAACAAGAAACCCGCGGAAAGACCGGTGATCCCGACCGAAAACGATGTGGACCTCACGGCGATACCAGATTTCGACAGGACATACGCGCCCCAGGCCACAACGTATTCCAGCCAGACACAGCAGGGTCAGATCTCGGGAATGGAACCGTTCCAGCAACAAACCATTCCTCCTGCCGCAGCTCCCACCGAACTTCCCCCGGCACAGGTTGCGCCACAACAGATACCTCAGGATCAGATGTCCTCTCAGCAACCCATGGTCCAGTCTCAACAACCGGCTCCCGTAGAACAAACACAGATACAGGAGGCTCATGAGCAGGTTCCGATCACTCAAGCGCCACTTGGTCCTCCACCTGCGATACCGGAACCCTAGATACTGAAGAAACCACCGATGACCTTGTAACCCCAGAAGGCATACCATATCACGAACATCCCCGCGAACACAAGGAGCAGTCCGGAGATCTTCTTTACCTTGTCAGTTGATGAGATGAACCTCTCCATTCCCTTGCTCCCCGTTGCGGCCATGTATGAGAACACTATCATCATCGTTGCTATGGCAAAGGTGTATGCAAGGAAAACAATGATCCCTCCGAGCCAGCCAAGTGCAGTGGATGATCCAAGTATTATCACTCCAATGAAAGCAGGGGCCATACAGCTGGAAGCTGCAGCGCCGTACCCGAAGCCGTAGGCGAAAAGGCCTCCTGAACCGGAGGGATCGGACTGCCTATCTCCCCTGATGCTGTAGTACAGAATCTGAAATGGTTTTTTGATGATATCCACGAATTTCTCCAGGAACTGGTCCTTTCCAAGCAGGGTCAACAGTCCTATCAGAAGAAGAATACCTCCGATGAACGGCATCAGGAACACCAATAATGACTTCACAACAGCTCCAAGAAGGGCTACAAGAACAGCGATCAGCAGAAAGAAAACGATTATACCCATCGCAGCGAAGGATCCTCCCTTGATGGGGTTCACCTTCTTTTTCTCTCCTGCCTGGCTCGAAATATAATATGAAAGATAACCGGGAAGCATCGGGAAAGAGCATGGAGAGAAAAAGGTCAGGATCCCGAACGTCACGGCGGAAAGGGTGATGACTATGATCCCGCTTCTCTGGGCTATTGGGGAGATCTTGTATGTTTCCTCATGGGCGGAGGTTATTGCCTCCTTCACCTCTCCCTTGTCTATAAAACCAGTATGTTGAAAGGCCACGTCCCCGTTGGGAGCGATGACGAACATCTTCGGGACCTCGAGAGCACTGAACTTCTGGATGAACGATGTATCCCTTCCAATGGGCCAATCCGCCCCGTATTTCTTCTGGAAGTCATCCATCATGTTGGCAGTATCATCCTTGTCGACGGATACCGAAAGGAACTCGACTTCTGCGCCGTATTCCTCCTTTGCCCATTTGTATACATCCACAACATCCGGCATCTCCTTGTTGCAGGAATCGCAGGTCGTGAACATTATATCGATCACAAGGACCTTGCCCTGGTAGTCCAGGGGTGTATGGATATTTCCACCTGTATCGGTCATGGAAAAATCGGGAACGGTGGTGACTTCCTCGGAAAGTAGGCTGGACCCGCCCACGAAGGAGATGATGAGACCGATCATTATGATAACTGCCATTGTTCCCTTGGATGAGAAGAACTGGAACATGTTGCCCTTCTTTTTCCTTGAGATCAGATAAAGTACAGGTCCCAGGATAATGACAAGTATTCCAAGAATGATCATCATCGAACCTCCTGAAAGATCGATCGCTCCTGTACTTTTTACCTGAAGAAGCTCCTTCCCTTCGATGAAAAAGATCCGGGATCTTCCCTGCGCCATCTGATCATCATTTGCAAGGACCTGAACATATATTGGCTCTCCAAGATAACCTTCCAGCTCTGCAGTTCCCACGGGATCAGAAAATGCATAGCATACACCAGCATCATCACAGAGCTCCTCACCTTGAAGCTCCATTTCCAACGGGATCCAGAGCGTGGAGTTCTCTGCAAATGGGGTCCAGAAGAGGGATGCCTTAGCAATTCCACCATCATCTTCGAATGTCACTGTGACCGTAGATCCGTCCAGCTCGGCATTGGTGATCCCAGGAGGATCGTTCTCTCTATCGTAAGCTGTTGAATCAGAGGTTGCAGACTGAAGACATCTGATAGAATTTGCTCTCGTGTTCCCATCAGAGGCGCTTGCCACCGAATCCGTGTCGGTAGTGTCGAACACAGCTGCAACAGCATAGACGTTCTGTGGTCTGACCGGAACCCCACCTTCAAGATCGATCGTTGGAATTGGCCAGCTCCCCGAGAACTCATATGCATTGCCATTTGTCAGCGAGAAGGTCTCATCCTCTACGGCATAACCCCTGAACACCGCATCATTGTTCACATACTGGTCGTAGATCTTCGAGTAGGCTTCGACACCATCTTCGACCATGAAGATGTACAGGGATCCCTGGAGCTGTGGGTTCCCAAGTAGCTTGGCATTGCCCTCATAGTTGACCGATCCCACTACAGTGAACTCACCATTTTCATAGAACTGGTCGATCTCGAGTCGGATAAAGGGAAAGCTCCATGTCAACCGGTCCATGGGTCGAAAAGGAGCATTATTATGTCTCTGCCTGCTCTCTTCAAGCGCCAGCTGGATGTTTGCCTTGTTGATGTCCCTTGTGGATGAGGAAAAACCTCCAAGTTCGAAATACCCCCCGTCAAACTCAATATCCGGTGTTCCCGATAGGCCGGGCTGATAGTATTTCATCCTCTGTTCGGATTCCTCCGTCTGCAGATCATCAACATGACCTCCGTTCAGTTCATGGAAGACCACGGTCGTGTGTGGTACAGATCCATCTTCCATCGATTTCAGATAGGTGTCGTGAACGGCCTTTTCCGGACTGTCGGCAGTTGGGCTATCCCCCATACATGAAGAACAGGATAGTCCCGTGAAGAATTCGAGCAAAGGTCTGTGGATCCAACCTGCTGGAGGTTGAGCAAGTATTCCTTCTCCTTCAATGGATATCTCTGCAGATCCAGCAGGTGCCAAGATATTGAAAGCGAGAAATACAGCTACCATTATCATCATTATTGCGGAGATCTTGAAATTCATGGAGGGCACCTGTTGTTGGGAGAAAGCGTTCTCCATTTCAAATAAAAGCCCACGGGATATATACGCTTTACCGCGAATATGTATATCCAGAAGGACATGCATCACGTTTTAATAATGAAGGCCGTATCAACGCAGGATGAAGCTTGATCTCTTCGACTACGATCTTCCGAAGGAAAGGATCGCACAGTCCAAATCCGATCCAAGGGATGCTTCCAGACTTTTCTTCATAGATAATACAGGTTCGGACCCTGTCCACGAGCATCACAGGTTCAGGGACATTGTGAACCTTCTCGACGAAGGTGATCTCCTGGTCCTGAACCGCTCCAGGGTCATTCCGGCCAGGATACCTGCGACAAAGACGACCGGAGGAAAGGCAGAGGTCCTGCTTCTCGAGCGAAAAGGAAGAGATAGATGGGATGCGCTTGTTGGAGGGAAGAGGATCAGGGAAGGAGAGCACCTTCTGACCGGTGATGAGGAGGTGAAGATACAGGTTCTTGAAAGGATCGATGAAGGGAAATGCTCTGTTTGCTTCATCGATGAAGAAGGTACTCTGGATCATTCAAGAGCACTTGAATGGCTAAACCGATGGGGACTGATGCCCACTCCTCCGTACATCAAGAGGATGCTCGATGATCCCGAGGAGTATCAGACAGTATACGGAGATATCGAGGGATCTGTCGCAGCCCCTACCGCCGGGCTTCACTTCACGGAGGATCTTCTTGTTGCCTTGAAGAGAAAAGGTATTCGGATAGCATATATCATCCTCCATGTAGGGATGGGAACCTTTGCTCCTGTTAAATCGGATAATATCAAGGATCATATAATGGAGGAAGAGGAGTTCTTCATCCCGGATAGCGTGAAGGATGCTATCAAGGATGCTGTGGAAGAGACCCGGGAAAGCGAAAATTCCAGGATATGGGTTGTGGGGACCACCGTTATGAGATCGCTCGAATCCGCTTTCAACAGTGAGGGGGATTGTGTCGTGGAGAAAGGCAGGACCGGCCTCTACATCACACCCGGATACAAGTTCAAGCTCCCTTACAAGGGTTTCATTACCAACTTCCACCTGCCCAGGTCAACACCGCTGATCCTTGTGTCTGCATTCTTTGATAGAGAAAAGGCCTTGGAGGCCTACAGGGAAGCAGTGAAAATGAGATACAGGTTCTATTCCCTGGGTGATTCGATGATGATCAGGAGGAGCTGATATGGAGTTGTTCGAGCTCGAGATCGGAGAAAAGGTCGGACCCAGAGCAGGGACATTGAAACTACCTTCGGGGATCGAGGTGAGGACACCTCTCTTCATGCCTGTCGCAACGAAGCTCTCCGTCAAGACCCTGAACCCGGAAGAGGTGAAAGCGACAGGAACAAGCACTGTGATCACCAACGGATTCCTGACAACCCTTGAACCGGGAAGCGATGAGGTCAGGCAGATGGGGGGCATGCACCGGATGATGGGGTGGGATGGAGGTATCTTTTCCGATTCTGGTGGTTTCCAGTTCATAAGAAAAGGTTTCGAGGCCAAGGTGGAAGATAAGGGAGTTCAGCTCCGATCTCCATATTCCGGTTCTCCAGTGTTCCTCACGCCGGAAGATGTTGTTGACATGCATGTTATGCACGGTGTCGATGTCGGCATGGTCCTGGACCACTGCCCCCCGCTTTCTTCCAGCGAAGAGGAGATACAGGATTCCGCGGACAGAACGGTCCTCTGGGCAGGAAGATCAAAGGAACGTATAGGGTCCGAGGGCATGAAGGACCTCCTTCCCGAAGGGATAGAGGAACTCCCGTTGATGTTCGCGATAACTCAGGGGGGAACCTTCCCGGATATAAGAAGGAAGAACACCGAAAGGCTGGTCGAGCTGGACTTCCCGGGATACGGGATCGGTGGTCTCTCAATAGGGGAGGGAAAGGAGCAGATGTTCGGATCCCTCGAAGCGTCAACATCCTACCTACCTGTAGATAGACCTAGATATTTCATGGGAGTTGGAGAGCCAACGGACCTGATCAGGTCCGTCCTTGCAGGCGTGGATATATTCGATTCGGTGTTCCCGACCCGGAACGCTCGTCACAGATCGATATTCCTTCCTTCGGGAAGGGAGAACATAAGAGCTTCCAGATGGAAAGGGAACGAGGGTCCGATAATGGAAGGATGCGCCTGTTACACGTGCAGTAACTTCTCCAGGGCATTCATCCATCATCTCTTCAAGGCACAGGAACCCCTGGGACCGAGGCTTGCGACCATCCACAATGTCCATTTCATGCAGGACCTCGTCAAGGGTCTCAGAACCATGATACTGGAAAGTGGTGTAGGCAAAGAGCCAGCAAATATAATGAAAGACGTCTTTGATGCTTTTCAAAGGTAGAGAAAGTGCCAAGGGCATTGAATAATTCACCTTTCGTTGTATGCAAGTTCGACAATAATGGTATTTTATGTCAAAATATGTTCCAATTAACGAAAAATCTTTATATACCCTCTAATTTCATGGGCAATCCGTAGTGCTGGTTAGGGGACTACCGCCGGTGCTGGGAAGAAAAAAATACCTAGAAGGAAAAAATGAGGTGTTATGAATGAACACTATTGAAAATAGAAAGAACGGTATGCTTGCCATATTCCTGGCATTCATACTATTAGGAGCAGCCTTCCTGGGAATGGCATTTATTCCCGGAACCGATGCTGTCCCTGGTGATGCACATGAACCGTTTCCGGACCCTGCAATAGCAGCTGATCTTGAAACGGATCTTGCTTACGTTTATACCCATAACGATGATCAAGATATTGCTCTTACATGGTCCTGGGCGGATTCCCTGCCCACAGATCATTTCCTGAGCGATATTATCGTCGGTATAACAGACAACGATGCCTTCGAGGAGTCCATCTATAAATGGAACCAGACAAACAGCTCCGGATTTCCGGCAGTTACAGCGACCTTCAATTACAACGGAAGCCTTGCAGCCGATTCCTATGACTTCTTTTTGATCGTTATGACCTTCAATGGAACCAACGGAACCTTTTCTGCATGGTTCGACTTTGAAAGTCTTGAGGTCCTGGACCCGGCACCCGGGATCAACTCGATCTCCGCTGCTCCGGCAACCGTTGACAACGGCGGTGAGGACACCACCATTGTCACCATTGACATCGAGAGGCTGATGGACGACGTCGACGACCATCTCACAGATGTTCAGTTCTGGCACGAGACCGGCATGGCATGGTCCGACCTTGAGTTCCCCGAACCCGAGGAAGCGAACATCACCGAGACCGATTACAACACGGTCGCCACGGTGGAGGTCGCAATACCCGAGGACTTCCCTGTGGGAGAATACAAGATGCTCTTCAACCTGACCGATCTCTGGGGATACAATGAGGTCTACAACGAGACCATCTTCACCGTCGAATGGAGCGAGAGGGCACCTGCGATCTCCAATGATACCATCGAGCTCGACGAGGACTTCGGATATGCCGTCATCGATCTCGACGACCACTTTGAGGATGTGAACGAGGATGACCTCCAGTACTGGTTCAACGCGACCCAGTTCGAGGAGAGCAACATATCGATCTCATGGGACAACGAGAGCATCACCGATATGGTGAATATCTCCGCACCGGAGAACTGGCATGGAAAGGAGCATTTCATGGTCTATGTAATGGACATGGACTCATCCATTGAGCCGAGTGTTGCAAAGCACAACGTTTCCTTGAGCCTTGTAATATTCGTTTCCTCCGTGGAGGACGATCTTGCAATGGTGGAGGATACAACACTGCTCGTAGATGAGAACCTCAAGACGCTAACGTTCGACCCCACCGTGCTCTTCTTCGATCCAGATGGACCGGTGAACAACCTCACGGTCTCGATCGGATATGAAGAAGTGATCGTGAACGAGACCACCAACGAGACCGAGAAACAGCCCATCTACACTTTTGAAGACGGGAACATCTCCGTCGAGATCAACTCCACAGTGCAGAGCATGTCCACCGCATCATTCCTTAATGATGTCGAGAACGGCAGATGGGATTTTACCGTTGCTGCCTGGATCAACGACAAGTGGGTCATGAACGGGACCGCCTACATCGAGGTCCTCCCGGTGAATGATGTTCCAGCGCTCAACATAGAGAAGATCTCCTTTTACTATGACGAGACCTACACCGGGAACATGGTTGACCTCTTTGATGATCCCGATGATGTCGATCTGACCTTCGCTGTCAATGTAACTGCCGACAATCTGATCATCGAATACAACGAGACGACCATGAACTTCACCATCTCAGTCGCTAACAACTGGACCGGAACCTCCGGGTTCGAGGTCAACGCAACCGATGGAGAGGACTTTGTTGTCGTCACGATACCCGTCGAGGTCATGGAATATTCCTACACCCTCACCGGAGTCGTATCCTTCGAGGAGAACGCAACACACAACCTCACCGGCTTCCCGATGACGCTTTCGATCGGCGGCAATGCGGTCGAGATCAACCAGACCACCGGAGCCTATGAGATCACTCTACCAGAGGGCGAATACGAGGTAATCGTCGCTCTCACCACCGACAAGCTCTATGATGAGGCTTCCGAAAAGAGCGGATACCTCGTTCCAGTGTTCGAGAATGTGACCTTCAACGCAACTAAGACACTCGATATCCTCGTTATGTGGAAGGATTACGAGCCTGTCATCGTCACTGAACAGGCAACCTGGGCAGATATCGATTTCACCAACGCGGTCGGACCATCGGATGGCGATGACAACTCGATAACCTTCTCCATACCCGTGGACGAGACCAAGACCGGATACGGAGATATCGTTGTCGCGCTCATCATCTACGATGACGAGAACGAATGGGAATTCAATTTCACCTGGATCCAGGGCGAGATGAACTACACCCTAGAGCTTACTGAGGAGCAGCTCGATGACCTTTCCGAGGGAAAGCTCAACTACAAGTTCTCAGACAAGGACGACAACGAGACAACCGGTATTGAATATACCTTCAATAAGGAGAAAGAGGACGCGTCCCTTGTGACCGTCATAGTCCTTATCGTACTCATCATCCTTGTTCTCATTGCTCTCGTCTTCATCATGAGGAAACCCTCGGAGGAGTTCGACGAGGAAGAGGAAGAAGAGGAAGAGGAAGGGGAGCGCACCTGCCCATCCTGCAGTGAGACTGTCTCAGATGAGGAAGCAGAAGAGTGTCCTTACTGCGGCGAGTCGATGAAAGAAGAGTGATACTCGCTCTTAACCAACGGGGAGCCTTTTTCGGGCTCCCCTTTTTTTATTTTTATTGTTACAGCTCAATATCACAGTAGACGCATCTCTTGACCCTTTTGCCGTAGATAACGCCGCACTGCTGGCATTTCTTCTTCAGATGGGACTTGAACCACAATCTCATCTTTTTACC
>JAYEPK010000299.1:0-3346 GCA_034723935.1 Thermoplasmatota archaeon | reverse complement strand
GATCGATGTTCGATCGGAATACAATGTGGAGTCTCACAGGTCCCAACCTGTCCGATACGTTCATCTTCCTGTCAAGTTCAAAGCAGCCATTAGCATCGATGTTCAGATCATAGGTCTCCTGGTCAGGCATTCCGAACTGCCAGTAGAGATCCACATCCCCGGCTGTTAACCTCTCCTGATCGTATCCGGTACTTGCATCGTCGAGGATCACGCGCCCTCTGATCCTTGCCGTGTCCCAGCTTGTCTCATCATTCATCGGATCGTAATGAACCCTGGTGATGAATGAGTCAATGGGGTCATCGCCGTAATCCAGATCGTATATGTCGTCCATACCATTGTCATTCTGGTCCAGCCATATCTTGATCCTGGAATCTGCTCTGACCCCGTAAGTGGTCATGTTCTCGGCGTTCGTGTAGTACATGAATGGATAGAGATAAATGTCCTGATCGAAGTTTGTCTGAGCATGGATAAAGATGTCACCGAACGATAACTGTACATCGGTGACATTGTAGGCGATGGAAAAATTACCGTTCTCATCCAGGTCAACATCGTACCATGTCCTCTTCGAGGGAATGGGCTGATCGTAACCCCAGGCAACGCTCACAGAATAGTTTCCCCTGTAGTTGATCCCGGAAATGTCCATTTTCGGTCCCTGAATGATCCCGTATTCTTCCAGAAGTATCTGATCCACGACTGTTCCATTGATGTAGATGATATCACTACGGTAAACGTTTCTGATGCTTGGGCCATCCAGATCATCGAATAGAATGCTCACGGGTCTCCGAACCCTGATCTCGAATTCCGTGCTGCTCGGGTTGAAGAAATAATTGTTGGTTGTGTTGTAAGATGGATCGAACCCGACCGTCAATGTATGAATGCCAGCTTTCGATGATAATGGGATATGAAAGGCAATTTCGTACTCGGAATGGTAGAAGAACATGGAGGGAACTGCAACGGTTTCATGCATAAGTATCCCGTCCAAATACAGTCTGATAGTCTTTGCTCCCATAATGGTAAGGTCGTTTGATCGGTCCTCTATGGCCCCCCTTATTTGTACCATATCTCCAACCACAAAGGTATTCGGGACGCTCGTTGCGATCGTCAGCCTTGTATCATGCCATATCTCAATATTCACCTGATCATAAGAGGCATACGTCACAATGAATGCGTTCACATCCTCATCGGTGCTCCCGTCACCATCGTCATCGAGACCGTTCAGGAGCTCTTCATCGTAACCCTCGGGGTTTCCGATCTTTGGTATGGGCGGGCTCCCGTCATCAACTGTCCCGTCCGCGTCATCGTCGATCCCGTTGGTAAGGTTCACCGCATCCTCCGGATCCCCCACGGCAGGTATCTCCGGTCTTCCATCATCAATGGTCCCATCTCCATCGTCATCCTTGCCATTGGTCTGTCTGTCGAATGCATCTCCATCATCATCGACCCCAAAGACCTGTCCGGTCAAGATATGGCTTTGGTTTTCGGTCATACAATGGAAGTCCACTCCGTTGGAGGACCAGATTCCGGGGTATTCGAGGAAAAGCGCTACTCCTGGATCCGGATCCAGAGGGTTCCCATTCAGGTCGATCTCGGGTGCATTGGCAAGGAGGGATACGTTCCATTTTCCGGATCCGCCGTTCAACGGTGTGGAAGTCGTTATGGTGGTTCTGTATTCCTGGATAGATCCGTACTGCCAGGTGACATTGATGGGACAGTTCTCGAGATAATTGTCATCTCCGTTGAAGATCCCATCGCCGTTCCTGTCGAGGAAGAACTCTCCGGTAACAAAGAACGAATTCCCGAAATCAACCCTCTCGGGAACATTCAGGATGTTCAATGTGGTATTCGTTCCGGTGTCAGCAAAGATGCCGGATGAAGAGATGTTCGTTGCAAGAGTAGTGCTCCCGTCCAATTCACAAGCAGTATTCTTTTCCAGTAGCGACAGTGTTCCGGTATTGATGAAAAGGACCATCAGCACCATTGAAATCCATTTGATCATGGGTCCCCTCCGGATATTTTTGAAATATCCGTATTTGATATAATACAGCTTTGTTCATTTGTGACATTTATTGTGAGAGTGAACCTGGAATGATGTCATCAGACCAAATGCAGCAATTTAATATTCAGGGAGAGATCAATTAAATAGTCTGAAACATGGTCAACATCGATGGATGATAAAATGGCCATGTCGGCCCTTAAGTTGGGGATCGTTCTGACCGCTATCTTCTTCATCATGGAGCTTGTGGGAGGATACATCTCCGGGTCCCTCTCGCTCCTGAGCGATGCAGGGCACATGTTCCGTGATGTTCTGGCCCTTGTGCTCTCCCTTGCGGCGATCAACCGTTCTTCTTGCCGTCTTTCATATATATCAGCAGGATGATCTGGCCGGAGATCACGAGGATCACGAAACAGATCATTCCAATTGTAAATACACTCCAATCAAAGATGACCCGGCCAACATAGATCACCACTGAAAAGATCATCGCTGTGATCACGGATATGATGCGGGTCAGCCGGTTAAGCTCCCTGTCGATCATCTTGATATCCCTCCTTGTCGTCTGCTCCCATGTCCCCCATTGTCAAGTGATGGTCTCTCTCACATATCTATCCTTTTGATCTATTTCCATTTTAATTTTTCATTCAGGTCTCAATATCATTAAATAACAAATCCCGGATTTTCAGTGGTTCCATATGGTGGTGTGTCAATGAGGTTCCGCTCGATCATGGTTCAGTTTGCATTTACATTATTTGTCATCTCGCTCTTCATGCCTCCGGGTGCGTCCGCCCTGCAGATATCCGGAAGGACCGATATCTCCTACGGGCTCCCCCAGGAAACTGCTTCCTTCTCGACCGTGGGATCATTCGATTCCGACAGGGATGGAAATGACGAGATGTTCCTCGGAGGTGCAGGATTTACCGATAATGTCCTGACGGAAGGAATTCTTGCCTACGAATACGACCTCGCTCAAGGGAGCTGGAACGAGTTCGGGAACGGGCTCCCCGGTGAAGGGTCCGGTGTCTATTACGGAGCCCTCGGACTTGGAGATGTAAACGGCGACGGGGAGATGGATATCGCGGCACCACTGCCAACAAGATGGTATCTGGCAATGCCTGAATCATCTGCCGGTGTGGATATCTATACCGGGGACGGAAATGGCAATTTCGAGTTCCTCCAAAGGATAAGCCTGACAGATCCACTTGGAACGAGATTTCACGATTCATCCAATGAAGCGGAGATAGTGGACCTTGACAACGACGGACACAACGATGTCGTCGTTTCGACCTATGTCGGCATAAGGGTATTCTTTGGAGATAGTTCCGGTACAAACTGGGTAGAGAGCAGTCCAAC
>JAYEPK010000298.1:0-3352 GCA_034723935.1 Thermoplasmatota archaeon | reverse complement strand
GTATCCGATGGAGAAGGACAGACAGAAACATGGGTCTGGTTCCATGTCATGCCCGTCAACGATCCGATAGAGTTCACCGCTCCGGCAGAATGGAACGTGACCGTTGATATTGGAACCTTGTTCACCATCGACCTTGCCGACCTGATATCGGATATCGACGGGGATGCCCCCATCATCACAACGGACTCTAGCTTCATCACGGTTAACGGAACCGTTCTTGAACTGCTCTACAATAACAGCTTCACAGAAACAAGCGAGACCGTCACGGTCACCGTTTCCGACGGACCATCAGAGATCATGTCAACCCTTCTTGTCAATATTAACATGCCCGCAGACGATGATGACGACGAGGAACCCACGATAGGAACTCTCGATGTAACGGGAAAAGAGGACAAATGGATCGTAGAGGCAGATGGCAGTGAGGACCAGGAGTTGTGGATCGTTGTCGAGGATGAAAAAGGCGATATGACCTCATACAAGATGACCTACTCTGATGGCAAATACACTGCAGATATACCAAAGGGCGATGCAGAAGAGGGTCTATCGTTCTGGATCTCCGACGAAGAGGACGGGGAGCCAGTGGGCGATGTCAGAGCACTGCCCGCACTCAATGTGGTGGATGATGATCCGTTCCCGATGTGGATCATTATCCTGATCATGGTCATGATAATACTTGCCATAGTGATAGTTGGTCTTCTGATCACCGGAAAAAAGAAGGATGACTACTACGACGAGGAATGATCTCAGACCTTCGGGACCATGGAGGTCTCGTACATCAGATGGTTCATCACGATGAACCATACCAGTGGGAGCACCATTACGAGGACTGCCGGAAGGACACCTGCGGCAGGTGCCACGACAAGCAGGCTAAGTCCCAGGGAGAGCACCTCATGTATCGAAAATGTTCTTATAAGCTCCTTTCTGGATGTCTTATATCCTGCCCTTAAAAACAACATCGAATGCGCAAAAAGGATCGAACCCCAGACACCAACGGTCACAACGACCCAGGCTCCCCAGGCGTGACTCATGGCTATGAGATATGTGAAGACCATGGCACATATGACGAACAGGGACCTCAAGAACAAACCCCACAGGATGAATGGTGCGGTCACACTTGCTCTATCACCTTTCCACCTCACTCCAAGGATAACAGCCAGGGTCCTGGCTCCTGACCTACGGTCCCCCTCAGCATCCTTCAAACCTCCTTCAACGGAATTGTTGAAGAGAATGTGCAGACCACCAAGGGCAGCAGCCGCCCAGACAGCGGTATCCATGCTGATCGATCCTTCTACGGTGCTTCCAGCTGCAAGGACCATGAACACCATCCAACCCGAAACGAAGATATCGGAAAGCGGAAATCTCTTGCCCCAGAGATCATAGATCGTACCAGAAATCGTGGCAGCAAGCAGAAGTGATAACGGAAAAAGAACACTGCTGCCCTCGAGAAGGGCTGCTCCAGTGAACATAATAAAAGAGATCATCAAGGCCAGCAGTGAAAGGATGTGAGCCGAGTTCTTGGAGATCCTTCCGCTCACCAACGGTTTGTTCGTATGCACACCGGAAGAAGAATCCACATCGAGATCGATTATCTCGTTCAGCGAGAAACCCCAGGCGTGATGGGCCACGGCTCCAATGCCTATGAGGAGGAGAGAGACAGGTTGCGCTCCAAGGATAATTCCGGCTATCAGAGGAACAGATGCCGATGCGGCACCTGTATGGATCCTGTATAGCCTGAGAATATCCATGAACCTGGAGCTCATATACCTTTCAATGGTTTCTCGTTAATAAAGGTATAAGTGGACCGCACTCAAGTTTTGTTCGAAAGCCTTCGTGTCATGAACCTGGCCTTGGAATTGTCAGGGTCCCTGCGCAGGATCTCGTGGAAGTATTCCAGCGACCCCTCGTTATCGCCATTCCTGTAGGTTTCCTTTGCCATGTCCATGAGTTGGTCAAGGGAAAGGTCAGAGAACCTGTCCTCTTCGATGGGGGTTGCATCCATCGGTTCCGGCTCTTCTTCGGGAGCTTCAGGAGGAGCCTCGGAAGGCTCGGGTACCGGGACCTCCTCTTCCGGGGGTGTTTCCTGTATCTCCGGCTTTTCCTCAGGAGCTTCTTCGAGAGCTGGTTGCGGTGTTTCCATCGGAGCTTCTTCCCTTTCCAACGTCTCCTTCTCGAACTCCCTGAGATACTTATCCATCATATCCAGTTCGTTCTTTATCTCGTTTACCATGTTCGGATACTGGAATTTTATCTTGAGCTCTTCGGCCTGCTTCTTGAAATTGGAGAGGTCCATTTCCTCGAAACGTTTCTTCTGCTCCTCGAGGTCCTTCAGCTCCTCCTCAAATACATCTGCTTCCGATCTTGCCAGGTCGATATCCTCCGTAAGGAGGGTTTTGAGCTTGTCAACGAATAGCCCCTGATCAGACCATGTCTTGATCTTCTCGAGAAGCTCCTGGTCCTCGACCAGATCCTCAGATCGAATATCAAAGACATCTCCAATGTCTTCAAGATCGTTTAGCATACCATCAAGCGCACCGGGGTCAAGTTCGAGATCATCTTCCTCCACCTTTGACCTATTGCCCTCACCCAATATCCTCTCCGCCTTCTCCCCGAGCTCCTGTGGAAGTTTGACCTTTGGCGTCTCTTTCCTGGTTTTCTTCACATTATGCTCGGAAAGTGCTCTTTCCTTCAGCTTCTCAACCTTTGACAGGACCATATCTGCCTTTGTCGGATCCACGATATCCCTGTTGATCTCCTCTATCTCGATGTTGTAGCCGTATGGTTCAAGAGATCTGATGATCGTGTTGGCCACTGTGAGCTTCTTTAACGAGTTACGGTACTTCTCGATGCCTGCCATTATCTCTCTTGCATCTTTCCCTTTGAGCTCCTTCAAAGGGACCACATTATATCCCTGCGTATGATACCTGTTAATATTTACCTTGAGCTCATCTGCGATCTTTCCATCATCCCTGGAAGGTTCTTCCTCGGCGATGCCGAAATTCTTGGATATCAGATCCTTCATTCCCTTGCCAAGTGCTGCTTTAACCATGGGTGATCACTTCTTTGGCCATATCCATATATGCATGGGCTCCCGTTGATTCGGGTGCATAGATGATAGAAGGTTTTCCGAAAGAAGGAGCCTCTCCTAGCTTGACATTTCTCGGGATTATGGTGTTGTACACTTTATCACCGAAGTAGTTCTTGACCTCTGAAACGACCTGCTTGGAAAGGTTGGTCCTGCTGTCATACATTGTCATCAGGATCCCCTCGATCTTCAGATCAGGGTTCAGGTTCTTCTGGACCAGAAATATTGTGTCCAGAAGCTCAGACATACCTTCAAGTGCATAGTATTCAC